>DTSI01000142.1 GCA_012965425.1 Methylococcaceae bacterium | reverse complement strand
AAATGAGGTGCGCTATTTTTTCGGTAATAACGCGGGTCTTGCCACTGCCGGCGCCGGCTAAAACAAGCAACGGTTGTTCGGTAATGGTAATAGCTGATTTTTGTTGGGGATTAAGGGCGGTCACGAAGGGTCTCAAAAAAGCGGTTTATTCTATCAAAAAAAACTTAACTAGTTCTGCTAGATATTTATCTTTTTGGTGTTTAACTTAATGGCTGTATTTAGACTTTGGCGTGCGGTCAAGTTTTCGGTAACTAATCGCCTCTGTTAAATGATTCAGTTCAATTGTTTTAGAGTGAGCGAGGTCGGCTATGGTGCGGGATAATTTAAGTATTCGGTGATAGCCCCGGTGAGACAGTCCGAAACGATCAATCGCTTGTTCAAGTATTTGATGACTTGATTCAGGCAAGGGACAAACGCTTTTAATGTCGGCGGCTGTGAGTAAGGCATTGGCTTTCCCGGTACGCGATAAGGCCAGATTCCGCGCAGCGTTTACTCGCTGCTTAATCGTTTGACTGTCTTCTTCGCCTTGCGGGTAGCCTGCGCGAATAAGGTTAAGTTTAACCCGGGGAACTTCTAAGTGAATATCAATTCTATCCAATAACGGCGCAGATATTTTGTGCCGGTAGCGATTGACTTGTTCGGTCGTACATTGACAGCGACCTAATGGGTCGCCTAAGTAACCACAAGGACAGGGATTCATGGCGGCAATGAGTTGAAATCGTGATGGAAAATCCGATTGCTTATTGGCGCGGGAAATGGTGATGACGCCGGTTTCTAAAGGTTCACGTAAAACTTCTAATGCTTTTTTATCAAACTCAGGGAGTTCGTCTAGAAATAACACGCCATTGTGCGCTAATGAGATTTCTCCCGGCTTAGGATGACTCCCACCACCGACTAAGGCAGTAGCAGAGGCGCTGTGGTGCGGGGATCTAAAAGGTGGGGTAAACCAAGCGTGAGGGTTTGTTTTTTTGTTGCAAAGGGAGGTAATGGCAGCGGTTTCTAGTGCCTGCGTTTCATTCAGTGATGGCAAAATACTGGGCAGGCAAGAAGCTAGCATTGATTTTCCTGTACCTGGGGGGCCATATAAGAGCATGTTATGTTGGCCGGTGGCGGCAATTTCAAAGGCTCTTTTAGCGTGAAAATGGCCATGTACTTCGGCAAAGTTGGGTGTTTGCTTTAAGGGGACTCTTTTTTGTTTTTGGCGCGGTTTAATCGGAATGCATTTTTGACCGTGAAGGTGAGCACAAACAGCCAGCAAACTCTCTGCCGGTAAATTTGTAGCGTGGTTAACCAGTTGTGCTTCTTCATGATTTTCTACAGGCAGTATTAATTGTTTGCCGGCTTTTTTACAGGCCAGTGAGACAGGCAGAATACCGCTAATAGGACGTAATGCGCCGCTCAGTGATAATTCGCCTACGAACTCGTACTGCTCTAATATGGGGTGGGGGAGTTGGCCTGAAGCCGCAAGAATACCTAGGGCAATAGCGAGGTCGAAGCGCCCGCCCTCTTTGGGTAAATCGGCTGGGGCCAGATTAATGGTAATTCGTTGTACGGGAAAGTTGAATTGGGAATTAATAATGGCCCCGCGAACTCGGTCCTTACTTTCTTTAACGGTTGCTTCGGGTAGTCCGACAATCGATAAACTGGGGAGACCGTTAGTAACATGGACTTCAACGGTTACCAAAGGCGCCTCTACCCCGGTACGGCCACGACTATAGAGGATAGCTAGAGGCATATTTCAGACGCCATCATAGAGCGTTATTCCTGATTCATTTGTTCTTCCAGCT
>DTSI01000141.1 GCA_012965425.1 Methylococcaceae bacterium | reverse complement strand
TGCGGCATTTACTGTGGGATCTTGGCTTTGGCTTTGAAGCTACGCGTCTGCACGCTTATGCGTTGTGGGAAGTGTGGTTGACGCTTGTGGTATCAGTTGTTGCTATTGTGTTGATTTAATACGCGGATATGGCAGCGAAAATAAGCGGATTTATCAGTCGATTGGGAGATAAGCTAGCGCCGATGTCTTTTAAAAACCAGTGGCTGTTGCAACGCCTTAGCGCAGTCCTCTTGGTGCCATTGGTAATCTGGTTAGGGGTATTTTTTCATTATGGTCTCACAGCTTCCTACCAAGAGTTCAGAGAATGGTTGTTGGGGCCTTTGAGTCTGGCTTGTCTTTTTATTTTTCTAGGCGTTGTGGCGTCTCATAGTTATTTAGGATTGAAAGTGATCATCGAGGATTATATGACCGATCAACAGCTTCAGGAGAAACTGATATTCGTATCCTTGTGGGGGTTTGGGTTGTTAGTGGCAAGTGCTGTATTGGCCGTAATTATTTTATTTTTCAGGGTGTAAGGTTTGCATAAACCGGCCTATAAAATTATTGAACACAATTACGACGTGGTCGTTGTCGGTGCCGGTGGCGCGGGGCTTCGGGCCGCATTTGGCATGGCGGAAAAAGGACTTAAAACCGCGTGTCTCAGTAAGGTTTTTCCGACCCGAAGTCATACCGTAGCAGCGCAAGGCGGGGTGAGTGCGGCCTTGGGTAATATGGGTGAGGACGACTGGCGCTACCATATGTACGATACCGTCAAAGGGTCTGATTGGTTAGGCGATCAGGATGCTATTGAATATATGTGTAAAGAAGCGATTCCGGCCATTATCGAATTAGAAGGCTATGGCGTACCTTTCTCCAGAACCCCGGAGGGTAAGATATACCAGCGCGCCTTTGGCGGCATGACCACGCATTTTGGCAAAGGTCAGGCCAAGCGGACCTGTGCGGCGGCCGATGCAACAGGGCACGCTATTTTACATACCCTGTATCAACAGGCGTTAAAGCATCAGACTGAATTCTTTATTGAATACATCGTTTTAGATTTGATTATGGAGCAGGGTGAATGCCGGGGCGTTTTAGCGTGGTGCTTGGAAGACGGTTCTCTGCATTTATTCACCGCGCAAATGACGGTGATGGCCACAGGCGGTTATGGTCGGGGCTATTTTTCCTGTACGTCGGCACATACGGTGACCGGCGATGGTAATGCGATGGTGCTTAGAGCCGGTCTCCCCTTGCAGGATATGGAGTTTGTACAATTTCATCCTACCGGTATTTATGGCGAAGGGTGTTTAATATCGGAAGGTGTGCGTGGAGAAGGGGGGTTCCTAACGAATGCTGAGGGCGAGCGTTTTATGGCGCGCTATGCGCCTTCAGCCGGTGATTTGGCATCAAGGGATGTGGTAAGCCGCGCGATTACCCTTGAAATTAATGAAGGGCGAGGCGTGGGTGCTGATAAAGACCATGTGTTTTTACATCTTGAGCATCTCGACCGAGCATTGTTGAATGAGCGGCTTCCGGGCATTACTGAGACCGCGCGTGTTTTTGCCGGCGTTGATGTGACCCAAGAGCCCATTCCGGTGATACCCACCGTGCATTACAGTATGGGCGGCATTCCAACGAATCGTTTTGCTGAAGTGGTGACCGCAGTTGAAGGCAACCCCGATGTGGTGGTGCCCGGGTTAATGGCTATTGGCGAGGCGGCCTGTGTCTCCGTTCATGGGGCCAATCGCTTGGGGTCTAATTCGTTGTTAGACTTAATTGTTTTTGGTCGGGCTGCGGCGAATCGTTGCGCTGAAATTGTGGTGCCCGGTCAAAAGCTAAAACCATTGCAGCAAGCAGCTTGTGAGGCGGCGTTGGCGCGTTTTGATCGGATTCGTTATTCGAAAGGGGATTTGTTGCCGAGTGAGATTCGTCTGGCCATGCAAAAAGAAATGCAAAAAAGTGCCGCTGTTTTTCGAACGGCCGATTTGCTTCACCAAGGGGTCGTGAATATGGAGGCGATTGCGCGTTCTTTTGCCCGTGTTCGCGTCACGGATGCCTCGTTAATCTGGAATACCGATTTGGTAGAAACCTTAGAGTTGGATAATTTATTGGCGCAAATGCGAGTGACGATGCATGCAGCCCATAACCGCACCGAAAGCCGTGGCAGTCATGCGCGGGAAGACTTTCCGGAGCGTGATGATGTTAACTGGTTGAAACATACGGTTATTTGGCTACAGAATGAAACGGTAAGGATAGGCTATCGTCCGGTTCATTTGTATACCTTAAGCGACGATGTGGACGTCATTCCACCGGCTCGGCGAGTGTATTAAATGGTTGAGTTTACCCTCCCTAAAAATTCCAAGGTGAAGGCGGGCAACAGTCTATTGGCTTCCCCTGATGTTAAGCGGGTTAAAGAAATTCATATTTACCGTTTTGAACCGGAAGACGCACAAAACCCACGGCTGGATCGTTATCAAATTGATTTAGACCAGTGCGGCAGTAAAGTCTTGGACGCTATTATTAAAATTAAAGATGAATTGGACCCCACGGTGACGTTTAGGCGTTCGTGTCGAGAAGGCGTGTGTGGTTCTTGCGCGATGAATATTAACGGTAAAAATACCTTGGCCTGTTTGGTCGCTATTGCCGACTACCCAGCGGTTATTAGTATTTATCCGTTGCCGCATTTAAAGGTGATTAAAGATCTGGTGGTCGATATGACGTCGTTTTATCAGCAATACGCTTCGATCGAGCCGTGGTTGCAGCAAAATAATTCTGAAGCGGTTAGGGGCACTGAAGATAGTGTCGCCTCTGGTGCTCGGGAGCAATTGCAATCCATAGATGAACGCAAACAGCTCGATGGTGTTTATGAATGTGTGTTGTGTGCGTGTTGTTCGGCGAGTTGCCCCAGTTACTGGTGGAATGGGGATCGTTATTTAGGGCCAGCCGTCTTGTTACAGGCGTATCGGTGGTTAGTCGAGAGTCGAGACGATCAAAAAGACCAGCGTCTGGATGCGCTTAATGATGCGTTTAAAGTCTACCGCTGTCATACCATTATGAACTGCACCGATACCTGCCCTAAAGGTTTAAATCCTGCCAAGGCGATTGCGGAAATAAAAAAAATGTTGGTACAGCGGTAGTCGATGGCGAGGTTAGCTAAACTCAAGTGGCGTTGCCGGCGCGGATCGTTGGAGTTAGACCGGTTGCTAATGACCTATTTAGAGCAGCGCTATCAAAAGGCATCCGATCCGGAGCGTTTAGCCTTTGAAGCCTTAGTGGCGTTGGAGGATTTAGAGTTGTCGGCATATTTATTCGGTACTGAGCGTCCGGCGTGCCCGGCACAGGCGCACGTGATAAAAAAAATAGCGTATTTTAAGAACGCCTCAACGTGTGGCTTAGGCTGATGCAGGTTTTGTAAACGGCAGGTTATTGCGCTTGAAAATCATTTCAGAGCACTGGTTTTTATCATCTTACAAAGGGTGTATCATGAAGTCCTTTTTTTACCATTTAGGAAAGTTGTTATGCATAACGTGACATTAATCAAAGGGGATGGCATTGGTCCATCGATTATGGCAGAGGCGGTTAAGGTCATTGATGCCACCGGCGTTCAAATTAACTGGGAAGAAGCCGAAGCCGGCATGGCAGCGTATGAAAAATACGGCACCCCTATTCCCGATGAAACCGTTGCGTCATTTACCCGTAACCGAGTGGCGTTTAAAGGGCCGTTAACCACGCTTTCGGGCGGCGGCTTTCGAAGCATTAATGTGGTTCTTAGACAAAAATTTAATCTCTATGCCAATGTGCGTCCCGCAAGAATTTGGCCCGGGGTTAATACTCGATTTGAAGATGTGGATATTGTAGTGATCAGGGAAAATACCCAAGGGTTGTACTGCGGCCTCGAGCATTATTTAACACCGGAAAAAGATATCGCTGAGAGTCTTGTGGTGGTGACCCGAGAGGCTTCTGAAAAAATTATTCGTTATGCCTTTGAATATGCGGTCGATAATAACCGTAAAAAAGTAACAGTTTGTCATAAGGCGAATATTTTAAAATTCACCCAAGGTTTATTTTTGGATATTGCGCGTGAAATTGCGCCGAGTTACCCGGCCATTGAATTTGACGAAAAAATCATCGATGCGGCTTGTATGCACATGGTGATGAATCCGGCGCAATTTGATGTGGTCGTGACGACTAATATGTTTGGTGATATTTTATCGGATCTAACAGCAGGGTTAGTGGGCGGTTTAGGCTTAATTCCGGGTGCTAATATTGGTGCCGATGCGGCTTTGTTTGAGGCGGTTCATGGCAGTGCGCCGGATATTGCCGGTAAGAACCTGGCTAATCCGACCGCGGTGATTATGGTGGGTGCGATGATGCTCAAGCATTTAGGTGAAGATGCCGCCAGTGATCGCGTTGAGCGAGCCGTTAAAAAAGTCATTTATGACGGCACCTTTGTAACCCCTGATTTAAATCCAAATTCCAGAGCTGGAACCACGGAGATGGGCCAAGCGATCCGTGATGCTATGGCCTTAGGGTAATTTAAGTAGTTTTTTTCTTCTTTTCAGACAAGCGTTAAGGTCGGTAAGGTATTGCGTTTTATACCTTGCCCACTTTAAGCTGGTATGTTTTTTTACGTTATTAACAAGTGCTTTCCCCGCGTTGTATCTTTAAAAAAAGGTGCTGTTCTGCTATAATTTGCCGTTACTTATATCAAATTAACAGTCTGGCGCAGCCGACGTTTTTTAGTTTGATGCCTGTCTATCAGGGGTACTTAAAGTGTCTGTCTTTGTCAAATTCCCAATGAGAGTCGTAAATGTTAGATGATTATCGCCAACATGTAGAAGAACGCTTGGAGCAGGGTATTGTTCCTCAACCCTTATCGGCTGAACAAGTCGCTGGTTTAGTTAAATTGATTGAAAATCCACCGCTGAACGAGGAGGATTTTTTATTAGATTTACTGGCGAACCGAGTGCCGGCCGGCGTTGATGAGGCCGCCTATGTGAAGGCAGGGTTTCTGGCGGCTATTGCTCAAAGTGAGACGCGCTCACCCATTTTAACAGCCGAACGTGCCACTGAATTGTTAGGCACGATGTTGGGTGGCTATAACATAGCGCCTTTGATTGCCTTGTTGGATAATGAAGTTTTAGCACCGATTGCAGCGCAAGCACTGAGTCACACCTTGTTGATTTTTGATGCTTTTTACGATGTTAAAGATAAAGCCGATAATGGCAATGCCTATGCCCAAACGGTGGTTGAGTCGTGGGCGAATGCGGAATGGTTTACAGAAAAGCCAGAAGTCCCGGCGTTAATGACCGTAACCGTATTTAAGGTCACTGGTGAAACCAATACCGATGATTTATCGCCAGCCCCGGATGCCTGGTCGCGGCCGGATATTCCGCTGCATGCACAAGCGATGCTTAAGAATCCACGCGAGGGTATTAGCAATGCGTTAGCACAGATTGTTGAGTTAAAAGCTAAAGGGTTTCCTCTCGCCTATGTGGGCGATGTGGTGGGAACGGGGTCGTCTCGAAAATCAGCGACTAATTCGGTACTGTGGCATATGGGCGATGATATCCCTTATGTGCCTAATAAACGGAGCGGTGGTGTTTGTTTGGGTGGAAAAATTGCGCCGATCTTTTTTAACACCATGGAAGATTCAGGCGCTTTGCCGATCGAATGTGATGTTGATGATTTCGCGATGGGCGATGTGATTGATATTTACCCGTATGAAGGGGTTATTAAACGTCACGGCACCGATGAACCGATCAGTACCTTTAGTTTTAAAACCGATGTCTTGTTAGATGAAGTGAGAGCCGGCGGGCGTATTCCGCTAATTGTCGGCCGTGGACTGACCGCCCGTGCCCGAGAGGCTTTGGGTCTGCCGGTTTCTGAGGTCTTTAAAACACCGGCTAGTGCGGCCGAGTCGAGCCAAGGTTATTCTTTGGCGCAAAAAATGGTCGGTAAGGCCTGCGGGGTTGAAGGGGTGCGTCCCGGGACGTATTGTGAGCCTAAAATGACGACCGTGGGTTCGCAAGATACCACAGGACCGATGACCCGCGATGAATTAAAAGATTTAGCGTGTTTAGGTTTTTCGGCTGACTTGGTGATGCAGTCTTTTTGCCATACGGCAGCTTACCCGAAGCCGATTGATATTGAAACGCAACATACCTTGCCTGATTTTATTATGAACCGCGGCGGGGTGTCGCTGCGCCCGGGCGACGGGGTCATTCATTCGTGGATGAATAGAATGTTACTGCCCGATACGGTTGGAACTGGCGGGGATTCGCATACCCGTTTCCCCTTAGGGATTTCATTTCCGGCAGGGTCCGGTTTAGTCGCCTTTGCAGCGGCCACCGGCGTGATGCCGTTGGACATGCCAGAGTCGGTGTTGGTGCGCTTTTCAGGGGAGATGCAGCCGGGGGTTACCTTGCGCGACTTAGTGAATGCCATTCCTTACACGGCCATTCAAAAAGGGCTGTTAACGGTTGAGAAAAAAGGCAAAAAGAATGTTTTTTCCGGGCGCATTTTGGAGATTGAAGGCTTACCTGATTTAAAAGTAGAGCAAGCCTTTGAATTGTCAGATGCATCCGCCGAACGCTCAGCCGGCGGTTGTTCTATCCGGTTAAATGAAGCGCCGATTCGGGAATATATCAATTCCAATATTACCTTGCTGAACTGGATGATTGCACAAGGGTATGGCGACAGCCGGACCTTGGCGCGGCGTATTGACGAAATGAAAGCCTGGCTGGAAAATCCAGTGTTACTGGAACCCGATGCCGATGCGGATTATTTCGAGATCATTGAGATCGATTTGAATGAAATTACCGAGCCGTTATTGGCTTGCCCGAACGATC
>DTSI01000140.1 GCA_012965425.1 Methylococcaceae bacterium | reverse complement strand
AGACGTGGTTAGGAATTACTCCGGCGAAAGAGAGATCTGAGCGAAAGGTAGCGAGGCCATGAGTTATTGCGCTGAAGGTTTGAGCCATAGCGTTACCATCAATTGTGGCGATTACAGGAATGCCTAATAGTATGGCTAGATCGGCACTAGATGGGTTGCCATCAAAGAGCCCCATAACGCCCTCTATCAAAATAAGATCTGCATCTTTTGCAGCGCTATAGAGTAGTTGGCGGCAATGGTGTTCACCGCCCATCCATAGGTCGATTTGATAAACAGGGTGCTTGGAAGCTTTTTCAAGGATCGTGGGGTCAATAAAATCTGGGCCAGTTTTGAAAACACGGACTATGTATCCTTGTTTGGAATGATAACGTGCCAGCGCAGCTGTAACGGTGGTTTTTCCTTGGTTTGAGGCGGGTGCTGAAATAAAAAGAGCGGGGCACTGTGTTATAACGTTATTCGTTTCTAGTTTTGTCGTTGAGACTGTTGTATCGGGGGTGGTCATGATCTAACGTTATAACAAAAATAATTTTTGATTAAAAGATATAGGCTTAGGCTTTTTATCGATCGGTACTTTACGAGACTTACTTCTTTATAGTTAGTTTAACCCCGAAGAGTAATGGGTAACATATATTAGTGGTTTAGTAATGAGGCGGTTTTTCATCGATAACGGTGTCTGCTTTGACGGTATCGGCCATTTCCTGAACACGGCCTATCAGTTGTTGGCACAACAGTTCAAGGTGGTCGATTTGCTTTTGTTGTTGGTGCAGGGTATCGCTGAGTTGCAAAGTAGTGAGTTCTTGGAAGGCGAGTTTACTTTCGATCGTTTCTAGTCTTGCGTCGGTCATAATGAGGCGTTGGTATCGTGAGTAAAGGAGTTAAATAATTGTTGTAAATGGGGTGTGCCTAGGCGGTTCATTAAGGCAATATTGTGCTCAACAATCGCCTCCGGGTCGCTGTAGTGCAACAGCGCCTTTTCGATGCTGCTTTCTCGGAGCAAATGCAAAATCGGATACGGTGAACGATTGGTATAGTTTTCAGCAGCGTCCGATTGCGTATTGGCAAAATGATAGTGTGGGTGAAAACTGGCCAATTGATAAATGCCTTCGTAACCTTGGGCTTTCAGTAATGGTTCTGCAATGGCAAGAAGGTCCAGAAAGTCATCAAAGTCGGAGAGTCCTTGTGGACAAATAAACAAGGTGGTTTCAAGTGTCGCTTGGCTATCGAGTCGTTGGCATTCGCTGATTAAGGCTTCAAGGCGGTCGGCTGTTGCGGTGTTGTGGTCAATTTGGTAGTGGATTTTTTCTTGAATAAAGACAGCCTTGGCAAAGGGACAAAGGTTTTCCCCGATGACCAGTGTTTTAATCCATTGTTGGCAGTGCCTGATGATGGCGCTGTCATGAGTGATTGGGTTAATAGACATAAAGGCGGTGACTGAAATTTGAATTTGTTGTTAGTTTACGCATTTGTGTAGAGAAAGTATTGATCTTTTTGTGTTATTATAACACCTTATAAATCAACGACTTACCAAAACACCCTTTATTTAAACATAACAGTAAAAATAACACCTATCTTATTACGACCTTTATATTAGTTAAGTTGAATGTAACAAAAAAGTTAACAAAAGATAAGCGTTAAGCTTAGTAATACCGCTATTTCTGGGTTCAACTCGTTACGAAGATGGAGAGTATTGATCTGATCTCTTATAATGACTCTTATTTTTGGACCGAAGGCCGTGATGGTTATTTTGTTAAGTTCCAAGTGGGTATTAATAACGTAATTATGAATGAAATTCCTTTTGTCTATGCGATTCGTTATAGCCAGAGAGCAAAACGGTTACGATTGGTTGTGACACTGGATAAAGTGGAAGTCGTGGCTCCTAAACATACCGCGGGGGCCGATATTCGCCGCTTCGTACACGAGCAGCAAGCATGGGTGTGCAAAACCTTAGCGAAAGTAGCCACACAGCCGAATCAGTTGTCAATGCCCGTCAATTATCAGGCCGGTGCTAAAATTCCTTTTCGCGGTGAACTATGGCCGTTGGTACTTAAATCCTCAGCGCGTAAGCGGGTTAAGATTAGTTTTGATCAGGCTTTCATCGTTGAATTACCCGCCTTGTTGGCCCCTGATGCCGTGTCAGAGGCAATAAAGAAGGCACTGACCGTGTGGTGTAAGAAACAGGCAGTTATTGCCGCGGAACAATTTTGTCAGCAGCATAGTGGACGGTTCCAGTTGTATCCCCATTCAATTCGTGTGCGGCAGCAGAAAACACGGTGGGGGAGCTGTGGGGTGCGTAATGATATTAATGTAAATTGGTTGCTTATTTTAGCACCACCTGCGGTATTAGAATATGTCATGGTTCATGAATTGTGTCATATCAGAGAAAGAAATCATTCGCGTCAGTTTTGGGCCTTAGTGGCCAAGCACTTGCCGGGTTATCAACAGCAGCGTGATTGGCTTAAAACGCACGGTGCACAACTTATGATGGGGTTATAGATGTCGTTACCAAAGAGTTTGTTTTATGGTTTTTTAGTGCTTATCGTTTTGGTGGGTCAACAGGTCGTGAATAGGGACCTTGTTGAGGGCGTTCCGCCGAAAGTTCACGGCGCGGTGATTAATAGTAAAATGCCTTGGGAAGGTGCTATTGAAGGGCCGGGTGTTATTTATTTTTGGGCCAGTTGGTGTGGTATTTGTGAATCTATTCAAGGCACAATGAGCGATGTTTTGGCGCAAACGCCGGGCATGACGGTAGCGGTAAAATCAGGATCGAATGAAGCCGTTCAAAAATACTTGAAAAAATCAGAACTTGATTGGCCTGTGGTGAATGATGCGGACGGCGCAATAGGCGACGCTTTTGGTATTCGTGGGGTGCCGACTATTTTTGTCATTGGTCCCTCAGGAAAAATTAAATTTACGGCCGTGGGTTATACCAGTGCACTCGGCTTGCAGTTACGGTTGTGGTTAGCCCGTTTTGAATAGTGTTTTGACTCGGGGGCGCAGCGTTACATTACTGTTCTTTTTATCCGGCGTAACGGGGCTTATTTATGAGGTCTTTTGGTTTAAGGAATTAAGCCTGTTATTGGGTAGCTCGAGTCAGGCCATGGCTACGACGTTAGCGGCCTTTTTTTTAGGCTTGGCAGTGGGCAGTTATCACTGGGGTGCACGGGCAGCTGGCTGTAATAACCCGCTGCGGCTTTATGGGCTGTTGGAATTGGCCGTGGCCCTGTCGGTCGGGGGCTATTTTTTTCTTATGAAGGGCTATGCGGCTATTTATCCGGACTTGTTTAATGCCTTTGGTAACCAGCCGAAAGTGTTTTTAGCCACTAAGTTTTTGTTGGCAATGGTCGTATTATTTCCACCGGCTTATTTTATTGGCGGTACGCTCCCGGTATTGGGGCAATATGTCGATGGGGTTGGGGCGCAGCGCGGGGTTAAAGTAACGTCACTTTATTTCGTTAATACCTTAGGTGCGGTCGTGGGCGCGTTATCGGCAGGCTTTTATTTGCCGGTTGTTTTAGGGTACGAACAGAGCTATTTTTTCACCATGGCGTTAACCGTGTTGGTTGGGTTGTCAGCGCTTGGCTTATCGCGGGGGGTGAGGCAAACATACCTTTCAGCGCCCCAAGAGCATTCTGATATCGTTACCACGCAAGGTTATATTGGTTCAACGGGGTTAAAGCAGTTATCGTTTTTTTCTGGTTTTACCGTGTTATCACTAGAGGTTTTGTGGGGCCGAATGTTTGAGCAGGTCTTACAAAACTCAGTTTATACCTTTGCCATTATATTAGGATTGTTTTTATTATTTATAGCGCTCGGGAGTTACTTAGCCTATCGGTTAATGCAAAGTTCTCTGGTTAATGAAACATGTTTTTTTTGGCAATTAATAGGCGGTGCTGTTTTGATTGGCCTTTCGCCGTTTGTTTTTCTACGATTAACAGAAAACTTAAATTATTTAGGCTCGAATTCGGGGTGGGCTGAATATGTTTTAACGATTATCGGTATCGCGACAATCGTGATGGGGCCGGTGCTGTTATGTCTCGGCGGCCTGCTGCCCCAGTTGATTAAGTTCAGTGAAGTGACCGGCGGCATGACGGGGCGCGTTGTCGGTTCCTTGGTCGCATTCAATACAGCGGGCGGTATTGTGGGGTCTTTAGTGACGGGGTTCTTTGTTTTCGATTATTTAGGACTTTGGGCCGGTATTCGTTGTTTGGCCGTTTTATTCTGTTTGGCCGCTTGGTTTTGGTTGCCTCGGTGTCGGTTTGCATCCGCACGACTGAGGGTATTGCCGGCCTTGGGCTTGTTCTTGTTGGTGTCGTTTTTGGATACCGGACAATTACCTGCTGTTAAGATTGATGCTGTCAATGACGGGGAAAGTTTATTGGCTTTGACAGAAGGGAGTGCCGCAACGGTTGCGGTTATCCGCCGCGGCGATGATGTAAAAATAAAAATTAATAATCACTACACGCTAGGCGGTAGTGGCTCAAGCGTTTTGGAAGCTTTTCAAGGGGAGTTGCCCTTGTTAGTGCACCCTGAGCCTAAAGCGGTTAATGTCTTGGGCTTAGGCACCGGCATAACGGCGGGCGCAACACTCTATCACCCCATTCAATCATTAACGGTGACAGAAGTGATTCCGGAAGTGATTCAGGCCGCGGATGATTATTTTGGTGACTATAGCAATGGTCTTTTTTATGATCCCAGAGCACGGGTAATCGCTGAAGATGGGCGCAATTATTTACGGGGAACAGCGGCTGTTTTTGATGTCATTATCAGTGATTTATTTGTACCTTGGAAGGCCGGTATTGGCGGTCTTTATTCGGTTGAGCATTATCAGTCGGTGCGCTCACATCTGCAGGCAGAGGGTATTTTTATGCAGTGGTTACCCGCCTACCAATTAAGTACAGACTCTTTTGAAACGATTACGCGAACCTTATTGGCGGTTTTTCCTCAGGTGACTGTTTGGCGGGGCGATTTTTCATCCAGAACACCGGTTATTGGTTTGATCGGACACTTAACGCCTGGGGTCTTTAACCGGAACATAGCAGGACTGACGCGGCGGCGACCCACAGCATCAGGATTGCCGTTGTTAACTCATTATGTGGGGAGTTTCTTGGCGGATGAAAAGCCATTGGGAAATGGCGCTATCAACAGCGATGACCGACCCTTGATTGAATTTCAAATGCCGATTAACCAACGACAAATTAAGGCGGGGCATCAGCAGTGGCTGGCGGGGGATGCTTTAATGGCCTTTATGAGTGGCTTGCAGCAGCGTATGGTCGCTGGTGAAGACACGTTTTTAGCGGCCCTATCAAAGGCCGATAAGGCCTTGGCAATAGCGGGTCTTTATTTTCATAAAGCGCAATGGCTGCAAACACAAGGGCGCATTAGTGCCGCCGAACTACAATTGGCAAAATTTCAAGAAAGTTCTGGCGTCGAAGCGCTGTTATCCGGTGTAATGACAGAGTAAGGGGTTAAAAAACAGCGTTATCACGTTAATAAACGATAAAAATGACTTCATTTATATTAAAATAACCGGTTTGGTTCTTTCTGGCGTGCGGAGTGGTCAAGGTTGGAAAGTGTTGTTGTGTTGTAAATCGAGGTTGTTATGCGAATTATTTTATTGGGAAGCCCTGGCTCTGGGAAAGGAACGCAGGCGCAGTATATTACAAAGAAGTACGGGGTTCCTCAAATATCCACGGGCGATATGTTGCGGGCGGCTGTGCGAGCCGGAACCCCATTAGGGATTGAAGCGAAAAAGGTAATGGATGCCGGCGGTTTAGTCTCAGATGAAATTATTTTAGGCTTGATTTCAGAGCGTATTGTTGAGGCTGATTGTGAGAATGGCTTTTTATTGGATGGTTTTCCACGAACGATTGCACAAGCAGAAGGCTTAAATGCGATGGAGATTGCTATAGATCATGTCGTTGAGATTGCGGTTGAAGATGATGACATCATTAATAGAATGAGTGGCCGACGGGTGCATCCGGAATCTGGGCGTAGTTATCATATTGACTTTAATCCACCCAAACAGGCGGGGTTGGATGATGTCACCGGTGAGCCTTTGGTTCAACGGGAAGATGATCAGGAAGAAACCGTCCGTAAACGTTTGGAGGTTTATCATCAGCAAACAAAACCGTTGGTTGATTTTTATCAGTCGGCGAGTCGCTCTGGTGCAGTAAAATTTGATTCTGTGATGGGCACGGGAGAGGTCAGCGACATTACGGCGGCTGTATTTGCCAGTTTGGAAAAGTAAATTGTCTCGGGGACGTGAGTGCCCATTAGAGTTAATAAAGTTGTAAGAGGATTGAAATGGTTAAAAAATTTAATGTGGCAGTCGTGGGTGCAACCGGTGCTGTGGGTGAGGCGATGTTGTCGATTTTGGAGCAGCGTGGTTTTCCAATAGGTGAAATTTACCCATTGGCCAGTAGCCGTTCTGTAGGTAAGCGTATTCGCTTTAACGGAGAGTCGGTCAAAATTGGTGATTTAGCTGAGTTTGACTTTAGTCAGGTACAAATAGGGCTGTTTTCTGCCGGTGCTTCCGTTTCAGCAGAATATGCGCCAAAAGCGGTGGCTGCCGGGTGTGTCGTTATTGATAACACCTCGCAATTTAGATATGAAGCCGATATTCCATTGGTGGTCCCAGAAGTTAATCCAGAGAGTATTGCGGCGTTTTCTAATCAAGGTATTATTGCGAATCCCAATTGTTCAACCATTCAGATGGTGGTTGCACTAAAACCTATTTATGATGCGGTGGGTATTGACAGAATTAATGTATGTACTTATCAGGCCGTGTCAGGGTCAGGTAAAGTCGGTGTTGAGGAGGTTGTCTCCCAAACGGCTAAATTATTAAATGGTAAGCCGGTGACATCGAAGGTTTATCCTAAGCAAATTGCATTTAATGTTTTGCCGCAGATTGATGTTTTTATGGACAATGGCTATACCAAAGAAGAAATGAAAATGGTCTGGGAAACCAAGAAAATAATGGCAGATGACGACATTAAAGTGAATGCGACAGCGGTACGGGTGCCGGTTTTCTTCGGTCATTCTGAAGCGGTACATTTGGAAACGCGAGAGCCTATCAGTGCGAGCGAGGCCAGAGCGCTACTTGAAAAGGCGCCGGGAGTGACCGTTGTTGATGTGCGTGAAGAGGGTGGCTATCCAACCGCTGTGACGGAGTCTTCGGGGAATGATGCTGTTTTTGTGGGACGGATTCGGTCGGATATTTCGCACCCACTGGGGCTAAATTTGTGGGTAGTGAGTGATAATGTTCGAAAAGGTGCGGCTTTAAATAGTGTACAGATCGCGGAGATTTTAGCGCAAGATTATTTGTAACGCACAGGATCGTTCAACTTAAGTTTTTTCTAAGGTGGCAGTTAATGAATCACCGGGTTGGGTGTTAGTCTTTCAGTTGATTTAAGAGTTGCTCTTGTTGATTGCGAAATGATTGCACGGTTTTATTTAATGATTCAAGGGCGCTATCGAATTGCTTGACTGTGTTGTTTTTGGCGAGTGTCTCCAAATGTTGGGCTGCAAGTTGGATTGAAGTCAGGCCGCAAAAGGCGGCCGAACCATTGAGTTTATGGGCGCAGTTTTGTAGTTGCTCGATATTTTGTTGGTCAACAGAGGTCTGTATTTCAGACAGTTGTTTTGGGAAATCATCAAAACAGCGCTCGAGTAGGGTTTGTGCGAGCTTTTTATTTTGTTGCGTTTTAGTGAGTAGCGGGGCTAGAAAGTCAGCGGGCAACGGGGTGTTGGAATGCCTGTGTTGTTTTTCAATGATCTGGGCCATGATTTTTTTAATCGTCTGGGTTAAGAACGGTCTCGTTAGAATGTCATCGAAGGGTTGATCTTTAACCGTTTGTGGTAAGGTTCGCTCGCGTGATCTAACCGCAACAAGATGGTACGGTTTGTGCACGTTAAGGTGAGAGAGTAACTGCGCCGTATTGACATGTGGGTTTTCTAAATCAATAAAGGCCGCATCAACGGTGCCTGCTGACAGTGCACTCAGGCCACCGTGTAGCCTGTCGGTGCAGATTGTTTTTTGGCCCTTTGCGCTCAGATGGTATTGCAGTTGCTGAACAGTTAAGGGGTTTGAACTGTCAATCAGTATCGTTAAAGATGCTTGCATCTTAAAAAACCTTATTAATTGAGCTAAATTAAGTAGTTAATGTAACAAAATTTTTAGAAATAAAGAATTTTATCGGTGTTTGATGTTTAATTGACTTGGGTTTTTTGGGAATTTCGAGCGGTTATTTATTAAAACCGGATGTTGTTTGGATTGTTATCAATAGGCCATTTTATTTTGTAAGAAGGGTTTTATTGGTGGGATTCTATAGGGTATGGGCGATCTGGGTTTACAATGACGCAGTCAGTCCGTATCATTTTCAACTATTTGGCTGCGAATATTGATTGTTCAATGCCTTTGTACACAGTGAATGATGACAAAAGATAAGAGTAAAAAGATGTATAGCCTTAAACCCAGCCAAGATTACCGGGACGAAAGTTTATTTCCCAATGTTGACCTTTCGCCGGAAGCTTTGCTTGAAGATACCGCAAAACATTATGACGATTGCTATTGGGATTATTTGCGAGTGTGGTGTAATCGCAGTAACTTGGCCTTGCATTATGGCCACTGGACCAGTGATGAAAAATACAATCATCATCAGGCGTTATTAAATAAAAATCAATTGCTTTACGATTTAGCAGGGATCAAGTCTTCAGATCATGTTTTGGATGCGGGTTGTGGCATCGGTGGAAGTTCTATCTGGATGGCAGAAACACACCAAAATCGGGTGACCGGTATTACCGTGAGTGCTAAGCAAACGCGCTATGCCAAAAAGCACGCGGAACGTCATGGGGTTGCTGATAAGGTGAACTTTGAAGTTTCAGATTTTTGTAACACCCCTTTTGAAGATGAGTCTTTTGACGTTATTTGGGGTTTGGAAAGTGTTTGTTACGCCGTCGATAAGGCAGATTTTTTAAGAGAGGCTTATCGGTTGCTGCGCAAGGGTGGGAAAGTCGTGGTTTGTGATGGTTTTTTCGCCCGTGAAGAATTTGATCAAAGAGAATGGGATACCAATATGGCCTTTTTCAACGGCTGGGCCGTACCCAATTTGGCAACGCGGGGTGAATTTAATGAGAAGTTAGTGCAAGAGAATTTTAAATCTATTGCGGTTCATGAGGTGACAGCAGCCACGATGCCTTCATCTGATCATATGTGCAAAATTTCCAAGTGGCTACGGCCGGTACAAACGTTCAGAGAGTGGTTTGGGTTAAGTTCTAAGGCGCAAACGGCCAATTTTGAAGTTGGCTTTGCACAAAATATTATGTTCCGAGAAGCGTTAGTGGAATATTGTATTTTTACAGCAGAAAAATAACGGTCATTGTAGGGAGACCTTAGGCTTTTCGCAGAGTACTGAAGACCCTAAAAACCCACTTTGGCTTTGTCCAAAGTGGGTTTTTTGAGTTAAGGTGTTTTGTTAATTTGTCCAGTAGCATTTAGGTGGGTTTAGTTCAGCGGACTGTCTCGCTGTGCCAGCGGTCAATATTTTAGTGTGGCGTAGCCAACGCGTAACCCAATCAGAGTCTTGATTGAGTAGTTGTTTATTGGGTAAATGTCTCCAGATGCCTTGATTTTGTGGTTGGAATTCCTATGCTTGTTTGCAGATATCATGTGGGTTGTTTATGGCTGCGTGGATTGATCGTTGTAATAGAGCGGTAATTTGAAAAAATCGAATACCTTGAGATTTTTTATTTCTCTATTAAGTTAAAGGGTACAGAAGTTGTTTGAATCTCATTTCCCCCTAAAACACGTCATGGTATCAGTCCGTTCATACCTATAAGGCGTCGCCAATGAAATCTCTTAGCATTTTCTTTTCAATCCTTTTCCTAGCCGTGAATGTGTTAAGTGGCTGTACCGTTGCGCTGGTTGGCGGTAGTGCCGTTGGCGGTTACATGATCGGTGAGGATGATCGTAAAGTCAGCCGTATCGTGGATGATGCCGTCATCACTGCGGAGGTTAAAGCTTTATTTTTGGCTGATAGCCAAATTGAATCCTTCAAGATATCCGTTGATACTCATCAAGGCATTGTTACGCTTGCCGGAAACGTCCCCAGTAAAAGAATGATTAATCGTGCCATCGAGTTGACCCGTACCGTCGAAGGTATCGAGGAAATTAATTCTCTTCTACTTGTTGACGACGAGTAGGCTGCGATGGAGTAAGAAGTTGCTATGCCAAATTAAAATCGCAATCGGGCGCTGTTTGTAGATGCCGTTCAAAGCGAGGGATGGGTTGGGTTGCTGGGTGATTGGTACTCTTATTACCCATGGGTAATCTGGTTGTGTTTTTATTTCTGATAACAGTCAGTTGAGAGCCCATGCCAAAGTGTTAAGTGGTTGTGGTGGCGGCAAATATCAAGAGTCGTTAAGTTATTCACAGAATACCTGTAATAGTGAAGTGCTCACTTAAGATCCTGTCTTTAAGTAGTTTTTTTAAATCAGGGGTATTTTGATAGTGAGATGCGCTTTAACGGGTCTTTTTGGCGGCTAATTTGTTTCTTTTATGACGGTGAGTGTTATGGTAAGCCGTAGACGAGGTATTGTTGTAATCAGTGGTGGACGAATTCAATGTGTACAAGTGAACTTGTTTCACAATTTCAAGAAGAAATTCTTAACGCGCAGCTTGAAAAGTCGCGGTTACAGATTGTCGGTGGCGACACCAAGGCCTTTCTAAAACCCAATGTGCCAGCGTCGCTCACACGATTAGAAATAGGGGGTTACCAAGGCATTGTTGATTATCAACCCAGTGAGTTGGTGCTGACTGCGCGTGCAGGAACGTCTTTGACGATAATCAATGAGACTTTAGCTGAGCAGGGCCAAATGTTAGCCTTTGAGCCGCCGGCGTTTGGACGTTCAGCGACGCTGGGGGGTATTGTGGCTAGTGGACTGTCAGGGCCTAGGCGACCCTTTGCTGGGGCGGTTCGTGATTTTGTATTAGGGTGTAAAATCATCAACGGTCAGGGCGAAGTCTTAACTTTTGGGGGACAGGTTATGAAAAATGTGGCCGGATATGATGTCTCTCGGCTGATGGCCGGCTCAGAAGGCACCCTGGGTGTTATTTTAGAAGTATCACTCAAGGTGTTGCCAGCCCCGAAAAAAGAGCTAACCCTTAACATAGCAATGCCGATTGAATCCGCATTGGTTCAAATGGTTGCGCTTCGCCGTCACTATCTTTCTATCAGTGCAGTGGCTTACGAGAATGGTTTCTTACGGGTTCGTTATTCGGGTTCCAAAACAGGTATTTTGTCAGTGTTGGATACATCAGTGATCACTGACGTAGACGTCGAATCCAGTCAAAATTATTGGCATGCGCTAAAAGAGCAACAAGTTGATTTTTTTCATACGAAGGGTGATTTATGGCGCATATCAGTCCCCCCGGCAACGCCTGTTTTAAGTGTTCCCGGTCACTGGTTTTACGATTGGGCCGGTGGTTTGCGGTGGCTCAAAACGGCAGCGCCGGTAGCGGCGGTTTTTGGTGCGGCTACCGCCCACGGCGGTACGGCGCGATTGTTCCGTTCGAGCCAACAAGCGCCATGGCCAAGGCAGGAGGTAGCGCTGCCATTAGCACGACTCAATAAACGTGTAAAAGCAGCCTTTGATCCGAGTGAATTGTTTGTATAACTTCAAGTTTCGACGTTATTAGCATGCAGACGAAATTAACCCCATTAATTCAAAAAAGACCTGACAGTGCTGAGATAGACAGTATTCTGCGGTCTTGTGTTCATTGTGGTTTCTGTAATGCGACTTGCCCGACTTATAATGTCTTAGGGGATGAATTGGACGGCCCCCGAGGGCGTATTTATTTACTCAAGCAATTGTTTGAGGGCAGTGATATTACGAGAGCAACACAATCCCATCTGGATCGGTGTTTGACTTGCAGGGCTTGTGAGACAACATGTCCGTCAGGGGTTCGTTATGGTCGCTTGCTTGATATCGGTCGCGGGATTGTTGAATTGAATGTGCCGCGCTCAATCAGCGCTAAAATCGTGCGATTTTTCCTGCGGACAGTGGTGCCTTATCGTCGTCGGTTTAAGTTTCTCTTTTTTCTGGTACAGACACTAAGGCCATTAGCGCCGAGAAAGATTAAAAAGTGGATTCCTGTCGTGTCATCCCATTCAGATCGTTGGCCCGCGTCTAAGCATCAGCGTCAGGTCTTGTTGTTGGAAGGCTGTGTACAACCGGCATTGGCACCGGCTATTAATCTTAAAGTCGCTACGGTGTTAGATAAGCTGGCGATTACACCGTTGAAAATAAAGAATGAGGGTTGTTGTGGTGCATTAAGTCATCATCTTGCAGCGCATCAACAAAGTACTGATTTTATAAAACGCAATATTGACCAGTGGTGGCCTTATGTCGAGGCCGGTATTGAGGCCATTGTTTCGACTGCCAGTGGTTGTGGCGTTATGGTTAAAGATTACGGTGATATTATGCAATACGATGCTGTTTATGCAGAAAAAGCACGACGTATTGCAGCGTTGACCTGTGATATTAGTGAGTTGATTTTGGCAGAAAAAATACCCGTATCTAATAGCGGGCAAGGGACATCGGTGGCTTTTCATAATCCCTGTACTTTGCAGCATGGCCAGAAAGTTCTCAATGCCGTTGAAACTATTTTGCAGCGCCAAGGCTATCAGCTGCTTGAGACCGATGGGGCTCAAGACTGTTGCGGCTCGGCGGGGGTGTATTCTTTTTTACAGCGCGCTATTGCACAGCGCTTGTTGGCGGATAAACTATTTTCTTTGGAAGTAATGAAGCCAGATGTGATTGTAACGGCTAATGTGGGTTGTCAGATGCATTTACAATCAGCGGCCAGAGTGCCGGTTATTCATTGGATTGACTTGTTATGATTTGTCGTCATCGCTGGTCTAAAATACTGTTGAGAACTAGCAACAATAGCAAAACGAGTGTTGTTTTAACGGGAAAAGCGGCTGGTTGTGAGGTTTCAGTATTTTTTCGCTGGAAAATCGGTGGTTCAAGTTCGCTTATATTGCGTTAGACCTTGCGTTTTTTAGGATAAAGTCTGCTAAAATAGAGCCAATATGACAATTTTATGATGTCGATGAATAAAATTTTAGCAAGTAGTAGGGTGGTAGATTAAAAGGCATATGGCAAAAAAATTATACGTGCTGACAAGTGGTTGTCAGATGAATGAATATGATTCTGACAAAATGCGTGATGTTCTGAGAGTGTCCCACGGGTTGGAATCAACGAATAACCCCGAAGAAGCAGATATATTATTACTGAATACTTGTTCTGTCAGAGAGAAGGCCCAGGAAAAAGTTTTTTCACAACTGGGCGTGTGGCGTAAACTCAAAAACAAAAATCCTGATCTCATTATTGGCGTCGGTGGCTGTGTCGCTAGCCAGGAAGGTGAGATGATCCAAAAAAGAGCGCCTTATGTGGATATTGTGTTTGGTCCTCAAACCTTACATCGGCTACCGCAATTACTGGATCAGACCCAAAGCAATCACACGAAGGTGGTTGATATTTCTTTTCCTGAAATTGAGAAATTTGATGCATTGCCGGAGCCCCGCGCTGAAGGGCCTAAAGCCTTTGTGTCTATTATGGAGGGCTGTAGTAAATATTGTACTTTTTGTGTGGTGCCTTACACCCGGGGTGAAGAAATCAGCAGGCCGTTAACCAGTGTCATTAAAGAAATTACTGAATTAGCGAATCAGGGTGTGCGAGAAGTTAATTTATTAGGGCAGAATGTTAATGCCTATCAGGGTGAAATGGACGATGGTGACAGTGCAGATTTTGCCCTGTTATTGCATTACGTTGCCGGTATTCCGGGGATCGGTCGGATTCGTTTTACCACCTCACATCCGATTGAGTTTTCTGACAGTCTGATTGAGGCGTTTGCCGAAATTCCGGAGTTAGTCAGTCACTTACATTTGCCGGTACAAAGTGGTAGCAACAGCATTCTTAAGCGTATGAAGCGTGGTCATACGCGTGAACAATATATGGATAAAATAAACCGCCTACGAGAGCATCGCCCTGAATTAAGTCTATCGTCAGACTTTATTATTGGTTTTCCCGGTGAAACCGATGATGAGTTTGAAGATACGATGGCGTTGATTAAAATAATGGGGTTTGATAGCTCATTCAGTTTTATTTACAGCGCTCGTCCCGGAACACCGGCGGCGGACTTTGCTGATGATGTTGATATGTCCGTTAAAAAGGAACGGTTGAAACGCTTACAAGTTTACATTAATAAGACTGCTTTAGCGATTTCTGACAAGATGGTTGGAACCGTGCAAACCGTATTGGTTGAAGGGTTATCGAAAAAGAATCAACTACAGGTCAGCGGTCGAACGGAAAATAATCGTGTGGTTAATTTTACCGGGCATCCACGCTTAGCGGGACAATTTGTTGATGTGATGATTACTGAAGCCTTGCCGAATTCATTACGGGGACGGTTGGTTGAGAGTGCAGTTGACAAAATTGCTCAGAATTTTTAAATGAAGGTTTTGGATATTAATTTAAATTCGCTGGACCTGACTTTAATCCCTGCTGATAACTCTCGCTTAGCTAATCTTTGTGGGCAATTAAATAGTCATCTTCAACAGATAGAAAAACGCTTAGGAATAGAAATATCAAGCCGAGGTAATCGCTTTCGTTTAAAGGGCTCATGTGAGGCTACTAAAATAGCGTATGTGCTTTTAGAAAAATTATTTGCCAACACAGAGGTCGAGGTATTAACACCCGAACATATTCACTTGTCACTGCAAGAGTCGTATATTCAATCGTTATTAGCCGGTGAGGAGGTGAGTAATAAGTCACCGATTACTATTAAAACTCGACGCCGTATTATTAAGGGCCGCGGCATCAATCAACAGCAATATCTTAATAGTATTTTGTCGCATCATATTAATTTTGGCGTGGGGCCGGCAGGGACGGGTAAAACCTATTTAGCCGTTGCTTGTGCCGTTCAGGCATTAGAGCGTGAGGAAGTGAGGCGGATTGTTTTGGTGCGCCCTGCGGTAGAAGCGGGTGAAAGTTTAGGATTTTTGCCCGGCGATATGGCACAGAAGGTCGATCCTTATTTGCGGCCACTCTATGATGCCTTATATGAAATGTTGGGGTTTGAACGGGTTGATAAATTGATTGAACGTAACGTGATTGAGGTTGCACCGTTAGCCTTCATGCGCGGGCGGACTTTAAATGATTCGTTTATTATTTTAGATGAGGCGCAAAACACCACGAAAGAGCAGATTAAGATGTTTTTGACCCGCGTTGGTTTTGGTTCGACCGCCGTGATTAATGGCGATGTAACACAGATTGACTTGCCTAAAAAAACCGCATCGGGTTTAGGGCATGTATTAAAAGTTTTAGACGGTGTTGATGGTATTAGTTTTACCTTATTTGGGGCTCAAGATGTTGTTCGTCACCCGTTAGTGCAGAAAATTGTCAGTGCTTATGAGGCCTATGACAAGACTCATTCCGGCGAATAGGTAGCGGTGAAATATGGTTGAACTTGAGTTACAGCGGGTGTGTCATGTTGACAATGAACCGTCACTAAATCAATTTGAATTATGGGTGGAAACGGTGCTCGCTGATCAGTTAAGAGACATAGAATTGGTCATCCGTATTGTCGATGAACCAGAGAGTACAGCGCTTAATGAACAATACCGTCATAAATCCGGGCCAACAAATATACTCAGTTTTCCGGTGGAGTTACCGGTTGGTATTGAGATACCGTTGTTAGGCGATTTGGTTATTTGTGCGCCCGTTGTGGTTCGTGAAGCGAATGAACAAAAGAAGTTGGCAAGTGATCACTGGGCACATTTGGTGATACATGGCGTTTTGCATTTGTTAGGTTTTGATCATATTGAAGATCAGCAAGCAGAACTCATGGAGGCGAAAGAAATTGCTGTATTAAAAAAATTATCAATAAATAATCCGTATATAGAGGCTGTTAATTCATGAACGAAAATAATCCCAACGCTTCGGCAAAGTCTAGAGGCTGGATGGAAAGTTTTAGTCACTTCTTGACAGGTGAGCCGCGCGATAAGGACGATTTACTTGATTCTCTACGCGAAATGCAAGTTAAGAACCTGATTGGTATGGAAACACTATCAATGATAGAGGGGGTTTTACAGGTTTCGGAAATGCGCGTCAGAGATATTATGATCCCTCGTATTCAGATGGTTGTGGTTCCCAGAGAAGCCGATTTAGCAACTATTTTTCCGTTGGTTATTGAATCAGCCCATTCGCGTTTTCCTGTCATTGATGAAGACCGCAGTGAAGTCGTGGGCGTTTTATTGGCAAAGGACTTATTAGTCCACAGTCGTCAGGATGAGACTTTGCGTGTTGAGGAGATTATGCGTACTGCCCGGTTTATTCCTGAAAGTAAACGGCTTAATGTTTTATTAAACGAATTCAGAGCAAATCGTAATCATATGGCTATTGTTGTTGATGAATACGGTGTGGCCGCGGGTTTAGTAACCATTGAGGACGTGCTTGAGCAAATCGTCGGCGAGATAGAAGATGAGCATGATCTGGAAGATGAGGCCTATATTTTCAGGCGCAGTGACCGCGTTTTTACGGTTAAAGCAATCACCCCTATTGCTGAGTTTAATGATTATTTTTATACTCATTTTGATGATACGGACGTCGGTACTATTGGCGGGCTGGTTGTGCAACATTTAAAGCATTTGCCTAAAAAAGGTGAAAAAATCACTATTGAGGGTTTTAATTTTGATGTGATTCGTGCAGATAGTAGACGTGTACATATGTTGCAGCTAAAATTAAATAAAGATTGGTTGCCAAAAGAAGAGGATGATCAAGTCGGTGAATAGTCTTGTTTACTTCGGTACCAGAGCACGTTGTTTTAACAGCCATTTATGTTCGGCCGGGTTGGTACAGTAGTAATAATGAATTGGGCTCTGGAAATTAAGTGCAGCGACGCCGTTTTCTTCAAGCCTTAATAGCTTTAGGTTTTATACCCGATTTGAGTCGGGCCGCTTCGGCAACCATAGACGATATTTATCGTTTTCCTTCCTTTGGTAATGCCTCCATTTTGCATTTCACCGATTGTCATGCCCAATTAACGCCGGTTTATTACCGCGAACCCGATAATGAGTCTTTACGGGCATTGAAAGGCAATCAGTTCTCATTATTAGCCGGACTGGATTTTCTCGATTTTTTTGGTATTGCGCCCAATAGTATGCAAGCACATGCCTTTACGTCTCTGAATTTTGTTGAAGCGGCCGAGCATTATGGCAAGATGGGCGGTTTTTCCTATTTAGCGACCTTAGTGAAACAACTGCGTGCAGAGCGTGGTGAGGGAAACACCGTGTTGCTTGATGGCGGCGATAGTTGGCAAGGTTCAGCAACGGCCTTGTGGACGCAAGGTCAAGATATGGTGGGCGCCAGTAATTTATTAGCCGTGGATGCGATGACCGGGCACTGGGAATTTACTTACGGTGAGCGACAAGTTAAACAAAATTTAGCACAGTTTCAGGGCGAATTTTTAGGACAAAATGTTACCTTGACTGAGGAGGCAGCCTTTACTGCAGGCGTAGAGCAAGGTCAAGTTTTTAAGCCTTATGTTATTAAGCAATTGGCTAAGGCACGCATTGCTGTGATTGGTCAGGCTTTTCCCTATACGCCGATTGCTAACCCGCGTTATTTGATGCCTGATTGGCAGTTTGGTATTCAAGAACAGAAATTACAGCAACAGATTGATGAGATTCGAGACTGCAAATATGCCGACGCAGTCGTGTTATTGTCACATAATGGCTTGGCTGTTGATTTGAAGTTGGCAGCAAGAGTAACAGGATTAGACGTTATTTTAGGCGGGCATACCCACCATGCGCTACCCCGACCGATAACAGTTTCAAATGCTCGGGGAAAAACAGTGGTGACGAATGCGGGTAGCCATGGCAAATTTTTAGCTGTTTTAGATTTAGTTATTAAGGCGGGCCGTGTTCGGGATTTTCGTTATCGGTTAGTGCCTGTTTTTTCAAATGTATTGGCGGAAGATCAGCAGATGGCTGCGTATATTAAACAAGTGAGAGCGCCTTATTTACAGCAGTTGAGAGAGCCTCTGGCACAAACCGAGAGATTATTATATCGACGCGATAGCTTTGGGGGGCCTGTTGACCAACTCATTTTATTGGCGCTGCAGGAGGCAACAGGGTGTCAGATTGTTTTGTCGCCAGGATTCAGGTGGGGGAGTTCACTGTTACCGGGAGATTGTATTACCGTCGAAGATGTGTTTAACCATACGGCCATTACCTATCCTGAGACCTATCAGACAACGTTATCTGGAGACCAATTAAAAATCTTACTGGAAGATGTTTGTGATAACTTATTTAACCCCGACCCTTATTATCAGCAAGGTGGTGATATGGTGCGAGTGAGTGGTATGCACTATCGGTGTCACCCAACGAGAAGGCACGGTGAGCGCATCAGTGAGATGCGGTTAGACTCGGGGGAATTGATTGAGTCAAGTAAGCACTACAGTGTTGCGGGTTGGGCAACAACCCAGCAACAATCAAAAGGGCTCCCCGTCTGGTCGATTGTTATTGATTATTTACGCCAGCGCTCAGGCGAAAAATTCTCCCCAGTCTATCAGTCAGTTGCAGTGTCTCGTTAGGTGAAATGGGGTGTTAGTGGCAGCGCTAAGTGGTATTCATTACAATGAGGGTAAATAAGCGGCGACTATTGCTTGAATGTTCATAACAAAAAAGGTTTAAAGGTCGATGAAAAATAAGATTACCAAAGCAGTTTTTCCCGTTGCGGGATTAGGAACGCGATTTTTACCGGTCACCAAGGCAAGCCCGAAAGAAATGTTGCCAATCGTTGATAAGCCACTGATTCAATATGCTGTTGAAGAGGCAGTCGCTGCTGGTATTGATACCATGATTTTCATTACCGGTAGGAATAAACGCTCTATAGATGATCATTTTGATAAGGCTTATGAATTGGAGCGGGAATTAACGGATAAAGGTAAAGTAGACGCTTTAGCAGAGTTGAAGCGTATTTTGCCAGATCATGTCTCATATATTTTTATCAGGCAGGCTGAGGCTCTAGGATTAGGACACGCGGTGCAGTGTGCGGCATCAGTCATCGGCGATGAGCCTTTTGCGGTTATTTTGCCGGATGATTTAATAGCCGATGGAACGCGTGGTTGCCTGCTCCAAATGGTTGAGAAGTTTAGTCAACAGCGCAACAGTATTATTGGGGTTGAACGCGTAGCGCCCGAAGACACCAGTAGTTATGGCATTGTGGAGGTTGGTCAAGCGGTCGCGGGTGTGAGTGCGATTGAACATATCGTTGAAAAACCGCTACCTGAGGATGCGCCATCAAATTTGGCCGTTGTCGGGCGTTACCTGTTTACCCCGGCTATTTTTGAAAAGCTGTCGGGATTAGGGAAGGGTGCTGGCGGTGAAATACAGTTGACAGATGCGATTGCACTGTTGCTGAATGATGAGCCGGTCTGTGCTTATGAGTTTGAGGGTAAGCGTTATGATTGTGGTTCGAAGTTAGGTTTTTTAATTGCGAATGTTGAATACGGTTTGGCACATCCGGAATTGAAAATTGCTTTTGAAGCATACCTAAATAACCGGTAAACCGTTATTGTTTAATGCGTTGTACCCGGTTTTTTTCATGGAGGAAAAATGCTTACGGTGTCAGGTGCTTATCTAGAGTGAGAATAATTATTTTAATCAAGTGGATACTGGTTTTGTTACTGAGTACGAGTAGCTGTTTTGCGCAAGTGTCTGTGCCGAAGAGAATTGTTTCACTGAGTTTGTGTACGGATCAATTATTGCTGATGTTGGCTCCTCGTCAACACATAGCGTCTTTAACCCGGGGGGCTGTAGATCCTAACTTGTCTTATATGGTTGCTGAAGCCAATGGGTTTTTGTTAACGGGAGGCAACATTGAAGAAGTATTGCCCTTAAATCCTGATTTAATAGTAGGCAGTGCTTTTGCTTCTCGAGATGCCATTCGCTTTCTTAGGCAATTAGGGTATCCCGTTAAATTAATTGGATTACCGGCATCGATAGCGGAAATTCGTGATTTGGTGTTAGTCTTTGGCGAGTGGGTCGGCTTTCCGGAGCGTGCAGAACAAGTGGTGAGAAATATGGATTGGCAATTAGCACGCCTTAGCAAGCAACACGCTGCGGTTAAAAAGACGGCGCTTATTTATTCTCCTAATGGCTATACTATGGGTTCTGGCACTTTGGAAAATGCAATGCTTAACGCGGCAGGTTTTTATAATCTTGCTGTTGATATGGGCGTTGTTGGGTTTGAGCAAATGACGCTGGAGCAATTAGTTGCTGCGCAGCCAGAGTTTTTATTTATTGAAAAGTATGTTGATAATCCTGACTCTTTGGCGAGTCAATATGTGGACCATCCTGTACTTGATAATATGCCTTTAAGTAAGAAACGGTCGTTTATTCCTTCTCAACTTAGGACGTGTGCAGGGCCCATGGTGGTGGAAGCCATTAATTATCTTTCTGAGAAACGTTATGAAAGTGAACCTTAGTTATCGAGGTCTTTTAGTCGCTTTATTAGTGGCAATGATTGGCAGTTTTTTTGCGGATTTATGGGTAGGTCCTGTACCCCTAAAGTGGCTGAATATTTGGGCGGCTATCATCGAAAATAAAGCCAGTCTTGATGCGTTGATTTTTTTTGAAATTAGGATGCCTCGAGCCTTTCTGGCATTGCTTGTGGGCGCTACGTTGGGAATCTCGGGGGCAGCGCTACAGGGGCTGTTACGAAACCCCTTGGCAGAATCTGGGATAATTGGGGTTTCTAATTGTGCTGCACTCGGTGCGGTATTGGTGTTTTATTTTGGCTTTACGCAATGGGCCTGGTTTGCACTGCCTTTGGCCGGATTGATGGGTGCCTTGGTGTCTGTGGTTATGATTTTTTTATTAGCCGGTCGTTCGGGTTCCACGGTGACTTTGATTTTGGCGGGTATTGCTATTAATACGATTGCCGGCGCTTTAATGGCAATGGCGCTGAATTTTGCGCCTAACCCGTATGCCATGCAGGAAATTATTTTTTGGTTATTAGGTTCTGTAGCCAACAGAAGCGTGAGCGATGTACTGATTATTGTGCCCTTTATTGTGTTTGGCGGGCTGCTAATTTTGAGTTGTGGGCGATTTT
The DNA here is from genome assembly GCA_012965425.1 of Methylococcaceae bacterium. GTDB lineage: Bacteria > Pseudomonadota > Gammaproteobacteria > Methylococcales > Methylomonadaceae > OPU3-GD-OMZ. Next base: position 191 of record DTSI01000140.1, on the reverse strand, counting down.
TAAATGCCTTAACGTTGGGTGAGGAGACGGCAAGATCATTGGGGTTTAATGTGCAAGTATTACGATGGCGCTTAGTGATTGGCGTGGTTGCCGGTGTGGGTGCGGCGGTTTCTGTTTGTGGCAACATTGGATTTATTGGTTTGGTCATACCGCATTTGCTCAGGCCGTTAGTTCGTTATGATCCGCAGCGA
>DTSI01000139.1 GCA_012965425.1 Methylococcaceae bacterium | reverse complement strand
GCCATCAAGTGCAAACGACTCCTGGTCAATGGACTTTATGAGCGACAGTTTGTATTCTGGACGCCGATTTAGAACTTTTAATATCATTGATGACTTTAATCGTGAGTCATTGGCTATTGAAATTGATAGCAGTTTACCGACGACACGTGTGATTAGAGTACTTGAACGCATTGCTGCCTATCGAGGTTACCCCAGACAAATACGCCAAGATAATGGCCCTGAGTTTATCGCGCATACCCTTGAGTTATGGGCAAAAGAACACGGTGTAAAGCTAGAATTTATCAAGCCAGGCACACCGACACAAAATGCCTATATTGAACGATTTAACCGCACCTATAGAAATGAGGTATTAGATTGTTATTTATTTAACTCGCTCAGTGAGGTTCGTGACATCACTGATGACTGGATGATTGATTATAATTACGAGCGACCTCACGAGTCACTTAATGATTTACCACCGAAGATTTATGAACAGCAATTAACTTGAGATTACTCTATTTGAATGTGTTCTAATTTTGGGAGGGTTACACCATAGCTCTCATGCACATGCTTACTCATTTCACGGTAACTGAAGCCGCGACCGGACATCGACAATATCTTAGCCTCAATTTCATCGCAAACTCGGGTTGGGTGTTTCTTAATGATTTGGCGCTAAAACGCTATCTTTACCTGTAATGGCTTGGCCTAATTGAATCGCCTTAAGGGCTTTATTAAAATCAAATGGGTCGGTCACAATCAATCCTCCTTACAGGATTATGCTAAAAAATTATAAAATTGACACAAAATTTCTAACACTCCCTTATAAATACCTCAAAGCGAGAACTTCAGTGTACTTGAATGTCTAATGATGCGAGGTATATAAATGAAACTTATATTAGATCGACCACTGACGCCTATTGATGGCAAAAAAAAACAATACGAGACTCAATCAGACGAAACTCCAATTGAGCAACCGCTTTCATTTTCTCGACGAATAGCCGGATATGTGCTGGCCTTTCTTGCACTTATTACCTGTCCTTGCCATCTACCCATTTGGGCTTTATTGTTGTCAGGTACCGCTATTGGAGGTCTTTTTACTGAGTATTCCGGCACTTTCTTTTCAGCATTATTGGTGCTTTTCTTAATTTCGCTCTGGGGTGCTATATACGTTCTAAAAAAAGATAGCGCCTAGTTGTTTTTTTGCTGCGAGATCATACCCGTGCGATGTTTCCAGGAACAGATCATTGAAATTATTATATGGATTTTTAATAACAGCGCTATCAGTTTGTTTAACCTTCGCTACTCACAATACAGGAGGTTATCCTTTGGAAAGACAGAGCATGCTTGAAATGATTGAAGAGGATGTTAACTTAACACGTTACCATCTAAACAGGGATACTTTAAGTGACAAAGTAATGCAGAGGATAGCATCGGTACCTCGACATGAATTTGTTCCTGAGAAAATAAAGAACCTCGCTTATAAAAATAGGCCCTTATCCATCGGTTACGAACAGACCATTTCACAACCTTATATCGTTGCAATAATGACTGACCTTTTGGAGTTAAAAGAAGGTCAACGTGTTCTTGAATTAGGTACAGGATCCGGTTATCAGGCAGCTATTTTATCAGGGTTAGTAAAAGAGGTTTTGACTATTGAAATTATTGAACCGCTAGGGTTGGCTGCCAAAGCAAGGTTATCTCGATTAGGCTATGACAATGTTACCGTTAAAATTGGTGATGGCTACAATGGCTGGGAGGCGTTAGCACCCTATGATGCCATTATAGTAACAGCTGCAACTGACCATATTCCACCACCATTAACAAAACAGCTAAAAATCGGTGGAAAAATGATTATTCCAGTTGGATGTGAACATATGACCA
>DTSI01000138.1 GCA_012965425.1 Methylococcaceae bacterium | reverse complement strand
GACTAAACAAAGTTTTTAATTGCATAGAGTCGATGAACAGGGCAAGGTAGTGCTAAGAAAGAACTTGAGTCGGAACAAATTAACGTCTTTTGTTGCCAATTGACCGCCCGGCCTTATAGGATTGGAAGCCTGTGGAGGCGCTCATCATTGGGTTCGCGTGTTTAAATCTCTGGGGCATACCGTACGAATGATGGCGCCGCAATTTGTTAAACCGTATGTTAAATCAAATAAAAATGATGCCGTAGATGCCGAAGCTATTTGCGAAGCAGTACAACGGCCCAATATGCGCTTTGTTCCAGAAAAGAGTATTTCTCAACAAGATATTCAATGTATTCATCGAATTCGTAGTCAACTAATTGCAAGACGAACCGCTCAAGCCAACCAGATTAGAGGGTTACTAATGGAATATGGCATTATTATTCCTAAAGGTATTTCCTCTATTAGAAAAGTGATTCCACCTATTCTTGAGGATGCGGATAATAAGCTTATTGCGAAAATTACTTAATGAGTTATATGATGAAATGGTTTACCTTGATGAAGGTATTAGTTCATTAGAGAATAAACTAAAAACAATCAGCCATCAAAATGACGATTGCCAACGCCTTCTCACCATTTCAGGTGTTGGGTTGCTCACTGCCACGGCCTTAATAGCCGCTATTGGCAACATTTCAGTATTTAGAAGTGGCCGAATTAGCGCCATGGTTAGGCTTGGTTCCGAGGCAACACTCAACGGGATAGGGATGCCGACTTTGATGGGAATAAGCAAGCGTGGTGATTGTTATTTACGTACGCTGCTAATTCATGGTGGCCGCACAGTTGTTCGAGTTGCACATTTATACACCGACAAACGAAACTTATCGGTTAGCGAACTGGATCAACGACGAGGAAAAAACATTTCTGCTGTGGCTGTCGCCAATAAAAAATGCACGCCTTGCATGGGCTTTATTAAGCAAGAAGGAATCTTATGCGGTAACTGCGATATGATTTGCTATTTTTATTCAACAGTAATTGTTATTAACACATAACTTTAAAAAAAGAAAAGCTATCTAGTCATCTACAACACAAATTGTGAGGATAAATTTAAGTGATGGCATAAAAGGTAACACCTGCATTCTTTTCAACCTGACGCCGTCAAGGGCTCATCAGCAGTCGATGACTTGATAAGGTGAGAATGAGCTGATTCCATCAGGGCCAGAGGCCTTGACAAGTCTCAATTTAGGCTGGATATATGGGCGCAATATTTCTTTATGTCGCGAACTAATTGTTCTTGCCATACGGGGTGGACCATATATGACGGCGTTGCGGAGGTAATTCCAGATTCCCTCTGGCGCTGGCGGGTATCCAGAATCACCTACGCCTACCGGGGACTACCGCCTTCGCACTCGCTCTCTATGGCTGGCAGCGAACGAATTTTCAAAGAACCTGTCAAAAGTTCTGGCTCTTCAAAGAAATAATGTGAATTCTTCTTGACTCTGTACTATAGAACTGAGTTTAAACTTTATTCTTCTTATTGAAGTTTGCTATAAATGTACTTCTGAAATGTTAGTGATAAACATTAACGAGATTGATATTGGTTAGGAGAACCATAATGACAACTGAACACGAAACTTCAGATAAAAACACATCTTGGCTCGGCTTAGGTGCCGCTTTGGCAGCCATTGCCGCATCGGTCTGTTGCGTCGGTCCTTTTTTGCTTTTATCTTTGGGGATTGGTGGGGCATGGATAAGCACATTAACGTCACTGTCAACGGTCCGACCTGTTTTTCTGATATTAACCTTAGTTTTTATTGGTTTGGCGTATCGCAAACTCTATTTAATACAGGGTATCTGTAAAGACGATGAAGTCTGCGTATCACCCGAAGTAGAACAAAAACAACGGACAATCTTCTGGGTAGTTTCAGTGTTTATTTTACTGCTCTTGGCATTTCCTTGGTATGCCCCTTTTTTTATGGAATAAGGAGAATTGTAATGACTTTTAAAACTTTATTTTTGGCGTTGAGTTTATTTGCAGGGTTTTTTTTAATGCAGCCCATTCAAGCTGAACCGGTGGTTCAGGTGCAAAGCAGTAGTCAGTCTGTGACGCTCGATATGCAAAATATGACATGCCCTATGTGTAAATTCACCATTAAAAAGTCTTTGCAGGCTGTCGATGGTGTACAGGTGGTTAATGTTAATTCTGATACAGAAACAGCTACCGTCACGTTTGATCCACAAAAAGCTAATAACAAAGTATTGATCAAGGCCACCACCAATGCAGGCTATCCGGCAACCGTTCGCCAGTCAAAATAACGCAGGGAATCGTATGTGGACTAAAGAACTGAAAATAGATGGGATGACCTGTCCAAGTTGTGCCGGTGGTATCGAGAAAAAATTGAATGCACTTAAGGGTGTTGATATTAAAGTCTCATATTCTGAAGGCATTGGTAACTTGACGGTAAAAGGTCAAACCAGTTTAAAATATCTGATCAATCAGATTGAAGGTAAAGGTTATAACGTGATGGAATTTAATCGGGAACTAGTCGTTACCGATAACAAAAGGGAAGCCACTGCCCAAAACGGTCAGCAACTGCATGTCGCCATTATTGGCTCAGGCTCAGGTGCTTTCGCCTGCGCTCTCGGAGCGGTGGAAAACGGTGCTAAAGTCACCTTGATTGAACGTAACCCTATCATTGGTGGAACCTGCGTTAATATTGGTTGCGTGCCTTCCAAAATCATGATCCGTGCGGCGCATATCGCCCATTTGCAAAAAGATCATGCCTTTGTCGGCATCAAAAAACAAAAACCTGTAATTGACCGCAAAAAAATGCTTATCCAACAGCAAGCCCGGGTTGAGGAACTCAGAGCGGCAAAATATGAAAGCATTTTAGAAACCAATCCCTACATCACGCTAGTCAAAGGAGATGCTCGGTTTAAAGATGCCCAGACGCTTATTGTTGATCAGGAACATGGCGATTTTACTGAAATCACCGCCGACCGATTTCTCGTTGCTACCGGTGCATCGCCCAGAATCCCGCCCATTCCTGGGTTGGCTGGTACGCCTTACTGGACATCAACAGAAGCCTTGGAGGCAGAAAAGCTGCCAGACCATTTAATAGTGATTGGTTCTTCTATCGTAGCATTGGAATTGGCGCAGGCGTTTTTGAGGTTGGGTTCCAAAGTTACTCTGTTGGCTCGTAGCTCGTTATTATTTAGAGAAGACCCTGATATCGGCGCAGAACTGCACAAAATTCTGGAAACGGAAGGTATGACTATTCTAACCCATACTCAGGCAGAAGCCGTTACCTATAAAAAAGGTCTGTTTTCCTCGGGGAAATTCACGATTAAAACCACCAAAGGACAATCACTTAGAGGGGATCATTTATTGATTGCCACTGGACGCCCGCCAAATACACAGGGTTTGGCGTTGGATCAGGTCGGTGTCGAAATCAGTAAAAACGGTGCTATCCTCATTGATGATCACATGCGCACTAATGTCGAGCATATTTATGCAGCGGGTGACTGTACCAATCAACCGCAGTTTGTTTATGTTGCCGCAGCCGCCGGAACCCGGGCCGCCATCAATATGACCGGCGGAGATGCCGCGATTGATTTATCGACGATGCCAGCCGTGATGTTTACCGAGCCGCAGATGGCAACAGTGGGTTTAACCGAAGCGGAAGCCCATTACAACAATATCGAAACCGACAGTCGTCTGTTGCCATTAGAGAATGTACCGCGTTCATTGGCCAATTTTGAAACCCGCGGTTTTATCAAATTGGTCATGGAAGAAGGCAGTCGCCGTTTGATCGGCGCACAAATACTGGCGCCGGAAGCCGGTGAAATGATTCAGACAGCAGTATTGGCGATTCATCATCGCATGACCATTGAAGAGCTAGCCGGACAATTATTCCCTTATTTGGCGATGGTGGAAGGCATCAAGCTTTGTGCACAAACGTTTAGCAAAGATGTGAAAGAGCTTTCCTGCTGTGCGGGCTAATAATGAATACCTGCCTTAAGGATGACAAGTTAATCAGACTCTCAGCACTGGCTGAACAAACGGGACTAAGTGTTCACACCATTAGAAACTATGTGGATCAAGGATTGGTTGGGGTAAAAAACAGAACAGTTGGGGGGCTGCTGTTGTTTGATGAACCAGCGATTGAACGATTACGCTTTATTAAAACAGCTCGCAATGCAGCGATTCCCTTAGCAAAAATTGTCTGTTTATTGACAGCCAGTGATAAGAGAGATGAGGTAGGCTTAACAAAAAGCCTGACTGAGCTGAATCAAACTATTCAGGATACCCGAAGAAAACTGAACACTTTTGAGCAGAGTTTATTCACCATTCGAGACACTCGTTCGCTGCCAGCCATGGAGAGCGAACGCGAGGGCTGGTAGCCCCCGATAGGCGTAGGTAATTCTGGATACCCGTCGTGCGTAGCCCCAGAGGGGATCTGGAATTACATCCGACACGCCGTTAAGTCATTTGAGGTAGTGTTACGGAGTCTGCGTCGAGCTTGTAATGATGTGACGCAGTGCACGAACTCAGGACGAATCGAGGCGCCGTAGGCATTAATTGCCACGTAATTTTTGCCGCTTGCTTGGGCTAGGATGCCCAAAACAAGCTTTTGCAAAAATAGTGGCGCGCTTGCTCTAGTAATACCCTTTACCCGGGATAAGATGCCTAACACCCCCCCGCGGGTTTTCGACATCACCTTCTCGTCTTGGAATCAAATGAATATGACAATGAAAGACTGTCTGCCCAGCTACAGCGCCAGAATTCATGCCGATATTAAAGCCTTTGATGGAATCATCGACTAATAGTAAATCTCTCCTCACAGACTTTAACAAATTATCACATCCCAACAACTCCTCAATCGACAACCCAAAATATTCATCCACATGATTCTTTGGAATAATTAAGGTGTGACCTTCGGTAACTGGAAACCCATCTCGAATTGCATAGGCAATAGAGTTTTCAGCAATAACCCTATCCTGTGGAATATTACAAAATAAACATTGTTCCTCAGCCAAAACAAATCTCCTTTCCTAATAATTGTTTATTAAAAAGTATCAGCCCGTACCTTAAAAATACAAGAATCATAATCGCCTTATATAAAAAGGCGTTTCCCAACAATTGTCAGGAAACGCCTTCAAAACGACCTATGAATGAAACGTCAGTTAGACTTTGCTTTTCTAAACAACATCTATCTAATGAAGATTATTTCACCGGTCATCATCCTACCCCCAGTAAAGTTATTAGTGAGCTAGACGCATTACTCATACGACCTGACTAATTAGTCTAAAGATAGTTAACGGAAAGCAATAATGACTCCCCAATTTAAAACTGAAAATAAAATAATCTATTTTTTTGTTAATGAGAAGTAACGAAAACGGCATTTAAGCAACAAGTCTGAGCCGTTCATTTCAACTGCAGCACACGAGTCTTCTGTACTTCTTCCTGGCGCGACTTGCTTAATTAATTTACCATCTTCAATGCGATATTTTAATGTCGCAGAGAAATTTTTAACTCTTGTATTTGGGTCAAAATTGATAGAACTACTAGTCATTGAACCGTCAGATTTAAATGACCAAGTTGTTTCAAAATTTGAACCTGAATTTGCACCTTCTCCTGTTGGGTTATTCGCTTCCCAATTTAAATTCCAACTACCTAAAATATCGCTTTGATTGAGCGCTGTTTCAGCATTAGCAGTAAAAGGAACCATAAGGCTTGTGATAATAATTAATTTTATGAACTTCATTTAAAACCCTCAAGATGTAAACACAATTAAGTAAATGTGTCGTGAAATATAAAAAAATGATTGTTTATTCAATCGTCGAAAGCATCCAAATTTGATAGGAAAAAGAAGTTCTTGATACTATCTCGTCACCGCACATGGGTAACCGCATGTGTCTACCAACAACCAATGCGTATTATACATAAAAACATCCGGTTAGCTAATGTGACTTATTGTCGCGAATAAGAAGATCCCAAGCCCCCTCAATCAAATATCCAGAACCCATACGGCCGAGTTAGAGACGATTCTTTTTCTTTTGACTTGTATACATTATGAAGGGATGTGCGCTACAAGTTAGCTAATGGATTAGGATCCGGGCATAGTCCAGATTCGCAATGACCGAGCCATTGCGTGAATTATTCCAAATAGCGCAGATGCTAAAAAAGAAAAACTTGATGATCTCATCGTGACTATTAAAGAATTGGAAAGAGTGACTAGTGAATCTATTCCTGTTGATGAATATCTTAACCATGAAAAACCAGAGCATTCATGGGTGATTCCAAGAGGGTGTAATAAATGATGATTCATATAAAATATAAATCCCATCACTCTGGCGCTTAGTGCAAGTAACAATACGGTTATAGCTATGTATCTAGTCGTGATGTCTCCGTAGTTAGTATTTTGGTTACGATGTACCAAACCATCCCAATAAGTATAGCAATCGATGCGTATTTTGTAGTCTCTGGATCGTCCCTCCAATTATTATAGGCAACTACAACTCCGCCCCAAAACAAAATGGATGATAGGACAGTATGCATTTTGAGCATATTACTGGTTAATTGTATTGTTGATTTGTTACTGGGTGATAGTTCTTCTGATAGCCCTGCAATGGGCGCACCGCAGTTAGGACACGAGACCGCCTTGCTAGAAACCTCTTTCTTGCAATCTGAACATATCATTAACCCCATTTTGGTCGCCTCTTGTTAGCTCGCATTGATATGTCAATTTATCACATGGCTTCTTGATTGGTCTATGTGATCTTTAAGATGAGAGCACGAGGTAAAACGGAGTGGTTCGCTGTTCAAGATAATAATTGATTAATTAAATACCGGCGATAATACGCAGCACAAACAAAACTTACCAGAATCGGGGAAATAGAATTTTGAACAGCCTCCCACTAAGACCAGAAGACCCCTCTCATAATTTTGTAGAAAAACTATTCTTAACTAAACCACAGTTACATCACCTTG
>DTSI01000137.1 GCA_012965425.1 Methylococcaceae bacterium | reverse complement strand
CCTATTTTAAGAGGCTTGAGTGATGCAGGGTTTACTTATTGCTCCCCTATTCAGGATAAAACATTACCGCTTTCGCTTCGAGGTAAAGATATTGCAGGTCAAGCTCAAACGGGTACCGGGAAAACAGCAGCTTTCTTATTAGCTACTTTTCAGTATTTGCTTAATGATGAAAGCGAGCAAATAAAGAACCCTAGAGCCTTAATTTTAGCACCTACGCGTGAGTTGGCCATACAAATTCATAAAGACGCCCTGTTATTATCAAAGCATCTTAATTTAAATTTTGCGTTGATTTATGGTGGAACCAGTTACAAGGCGCAATTGCAGCTAATCCGGTCTAATGTAGATATTATTATTGGGACACCGGGACGAATCATTGATTTTTATAAACAAAAGGCTTTTACGTTAGATCATATTCAGGTTTCTGTTTTAGATGAAGCAGATCGTATGTTTGATTTAGGCTTTATAAAGGATATTAGGTTCTTGTTAAGGCGCATGCCCGCACCCGAATCAAGGCTCAATTTATTATTTTCAGCAACGTTATCTTATAAGGTTACCGAACTGGCTTATGAGCATATGAATAATCCAGAGTTGGTTCGAATTAAAGATGAGCAAGTTACCTCTAAGGCGATAAAGCAAAGTGCTTTTTGTCCGTCTAATGAACAGAAAATTCCTTTACTTATCGGCGCATTGACTTTTAGTCAGCCGAAGCGAGCGATTATTTTTGTTAATACTAAGCGTTGTGCGGAAAAGTTGTATGACTATTTAAAAGTTAATGACTTTGACTCAGCGGTTTTAAGTGGTGATGTTGCACAGGATAGGCGCGAAAAATTATTGAAAAAATTTCAAGAAAATCAATTAAACATGTTAATTGCAACCGATGTTGCCGCACGTGGTTTGCATATTCCTGATGTTTCTCATGTTATTAATTACGATTTGCCCCAAGACCCTGAAGATTATGTTCATCGAATAGGTCGTACTGCCCGGTTTGGTGCTGAAGGTGAAGCGATTAGTTTTATATGTGAAGAATACGCCTATTCTATGCCAGATATTGAGACCTTTATTGGGCAAAAAGTTCCTGTTCAGAAAATCACACAAGAGTGGTTGCCGGAGATTAAAAAGCCGCAACGTCGAACTAAAAATAAAATTAAAAGATCATTGGGGCGCTCGCCTAGTAGGTCTTCCGGCGGTGTTCAGCAGACGGGTATGAGTTCACCTAAGTCGGCAATTGAGTCGTAATTAGTGATCGTTCGTACGGCTTTCTGAGAGTCAGGCTTTTTAATGGACAGTAGATATTTGATGCCATGATTTTTGGCTGCGTCCAGAACACTTACGCTGTCATCAATCAATAAGGTATGTTCATTATTGAACGACTCAATGCGTTGTAATTTTTTCCAGAACTGTTTGTTTTCTTTCGGTAAGCCGATGCTGTGAGAAGAAATAACCTGATGAAAAAATCGGAGTAATTGGGTTTTTTCCATTTTTAGATTGAGACTGTGATGGTGAGCATTAGTGACAAGCACAATGCGGCGCTGACTTTGGTTTAATTTTTCTAAAAATGTGTGGGTATGTGGTCGGATGGCAATTTTGTCGGCAATTTCATTTTTTAGCGCTAGGATATTTAAATCTAACTTCTGGCTCCAGAAATCCAGACAATACCAATTAAGCGTCCCTTCATGGTTTTTAAACAAAGGGTTGAGGTACTGTTGTGATTGTTCTAATGATAAATGATGTTTTTCAGCATATTTTTCCGGAATGAGTTCTTGCCAGAAGAAGTTATCGAAATGTAGGTCTAATAATGTCCCATCCATATCAAGCAGAATGGTGTCAATTTCTTTCCAATTTATCATGGCTGGGAGTATAGTATTTTTAAGATTAAAAGA
>DTSI01000136.1 GCA_012965425.1 Methylococcaceae bacterium | reverse complement strand
AAAGTATCTCTTAGGCAATTTGACTAATTGGTCCACATGGCGTTGACGGGGTACAGAAAGGTTATGACCAGAACACAGGACTTTATGGAAGTTTTCCTCCTTGCTTAGGTACAGGTATAGAGGAAAACCCGACAAGACAAGATGCAGAAGAAAATTTGTTATTTCTCAAAGAGCGGGTGTTTGCAGAATTTTCTTTTGAATCCAATGTTGATCTAGCGGTTGCGATAGCGATGCTGGTTACTTGTGTGGTTCGTCCACTGTTAAAAATTTGTCCGGCATTTTTAGTTTCTGCTAAAACACAAAGTGAAGGTAAAACGACACTAATTAATATGTGTTTTCAATTAATTTATGGCCGTTCAGCTGCAGCAGCAGCTTGGGCTAAAGATGATGTGGAAATGGCTAAACGGTTGGTGTCGATTCTCAAAGCTGGTCCTTCTGACGTGTTGTTTGATAATTTACCCGAGGGTGGAAAGATTACTGGGGATGAAATCAATAAAGTAATTACTAGTGAGACTTACCAAGGGCGTATTCTTGGTGAATCTAAAGAGGTGAACTTTCCGACTAATATGATGATTTGTTTTACCGGAAACAATGTAACACCAAGTTGAGATATGGCGACCAGAGTGTTGCCAGTTTTATTGGATTCAGGAATTGAAAGACCCGATCAGCGTAAGTTTAAACGGAAAAATATTGATAAGTGGTGTGAGCAAAATAGAGCTAAAGTAATACGTCCAATCTTATGTATTTTAAAGGCTTACTATTTGCATGCTGAATCCAATGCGATTTCTCCCTCAAGATTTCCTGATTGGGATGATCAAGTTCGTAAACCCTTGCAATGGTTAGGTGAGCCAGATGTGACGGCAAAATTTGATGAGAACCTAAGTGAAGACCCAAGGGTTGCGGAACAGACTGATTTTTGGGTGGCTTGGCTGAAACTATTTGCTGAGAAGTGGGTTACGGTCACAGAAATTATGGATGTGATTAATAGTGAAAATGTTCTTGATGATGAGGTTGAATTCAAGTCATGTATAAAAAATATGACTTATGAAAAAGCAACAGCTCAAAAGGTTTCAGGGTTGCTGAGGAGAATGAAAGGTAAGGTATTGGATGGACTAAGGTTAGAACATCATGAATCCGATACTAAAAGCAAAAAATCTAGACCGTGGCGAGTTATTTCAAAGGATAAATTGGGGGGAAAGGGGGGAAAGGGGGGATGTTTTATCTCCGGTTGAATCCAAAACAATTTATTTTAAGGAAAAAACATTAAATAATATTTATTTGAGTACAAGAGCGTTAGAAACATGCCCCCAATCCCCCCTTCCCCCCGAGGAAGAAGATAGATCATGTTTTGATTGTAGTTATTTAGTCGTTAAGGAAGAGGGGGAGGTTTGTTTTCATAGGGCGGCTCTGATAACAGATTGCTTGGCTAATGATTGTGAGGACTATACTGAGTCATGAGGCTGTAAGTGATCTATGTTATTGATTTCGTGTTATAATATTAGTCAATAGAATCAATGTGTTAACAAGCGAAGGAGTAGCATATGCCAGCAGGTTCTAAGCAGGGTGAACATCGAGGCGGTCGTGTTGCGGGAACGCCTAACAAGGTTACGCAGGAATCCGTAGATCGCATTGACGAGGTTATGAAAAAGCATGATTGTGATCCATTGGAGGCCATGATTTTAATCGGTAAAGAAGCTTGGTCAGGAGGGGATCTTAAACTCGCCGGTCAAATGTTTAAAGAGTTAGCGCAATACGTTGCACCTAAGCGCCGGTCCATTGAGATTAGAGGTGCATCAGAGCAGGAGACGATTACCTTTACTTGGGCTTCCTCGAGTGAAGAGGTTATTGATTCAAAGTCAGCATTGATTGAGCAGAGATAACGTTAGTGAGCAGATTTGGGTCATGCTCAGGACTTAAAGATTTTAGTGTCGGGATGTCAGTGGAGTTGACCTGTTTTTGTGTTTTTTAGGTGATATTACCTAAGAAAGTGTACTTCATTTCATGATTGATTTAGTGAAGTTCAACAACCTGGTCAAACGGTTAAAAGTACATTTTACAATTTGACCTCCGCTGTGTTTGTAGCGTTTTTTAAGTGCTTTTTTTACTTCCCAAGTGCCTTGATAGCCTAATGGAAATACCACTAAGTCACCAGCTTTAAAAGTAGTTGAAGGGCCGCCATCTTCAGGTGTCATTTCACATTCACCTTCTAAAATAAGTGCTGTTTCTGTAGTAACGAATTCCCATGGGAATACAGATACTTCTTTTTCCCATGTGGGCCAGTAAGCCGCGCCAATTTTCTTTAAAAGTGCTTCACTCGGGTTGCTCTCAACTGTTATTTCTTTCATGTAAATTCCTAAAATTTAGATTTATGCCCAGAATCAGGATGATTTGGGATGCGCCATAGTATATTGTCCATCCTCTTTTGCCTACATTTTAAGGATAATCATATCCATTTAGTGCTAGTACCTGAAATGGCTCAAGTGCTGCTTCTCGAGCAGGCTCAAAAAAGTACTATGTTCAGCTTGATCTTCCAATTAAGAAACCGGTGAAGGTTAAGTGACTTAACTTTCAAAAAGACTTGCTGTATAAAAAATGGTCAGCCCTGCAAAGGGTTGAAGTACAGCAATCACTTAGCTTTAATTTAATCAAGTTGTCCTCAAGGTTATCCACAGAGATTGTGGAAAAGGGTAATAGTTAACTATTTTTTAGGTATTCAATCGCGAGTGATTTTTCATTGAGTTGAAAGCATTTTATTTCAATGTTTCTAAAAATCTTGGCTTCAAGGCTTGCGACCTTCATTATCCATTTTTTGTCTGTGACAACGGCAATCTTTGAGATGTTTGATAGGCCCATTTCAAATAAATATTTAAACTCTTCGATAACCGCTAAAAGTTCAATTCCTTGGAAACCCTGTATTTCTTCATAAATGACAATACTCCCGTAACGCTCAGTTTTATTTTTCGCATGGGAAAGTACAGTGGACATATCTGCTTTTGTTATCTTTCCTAAAATACAAAAGGCTGTGGCATTTTCAATCCCGATATCAATTATTCTTAGCATCGTTTGCCTCTTGTAATTATTTCAGTGTATTTGTTTAGACAGCTACTCAATCTAAATTATTTAATATTTGTTTTAAAGGGTTTTTTGAGTAATCTCAATATTCACTAAAATTTATAGAACAAATCATAGATGTACTATTTGTATCAAAATAGTACAAAGCCAGTAATCTGGTGGATACAGATTGACATGATTTATACCCACTCGATACTATGTACTAAAATATTAGTTAGATAACTAGAACGACACTTAATTAGGTTGTCGCATGAACTCACAAGGTCGAAATAAAGGAACAACCGGTCAGGCGCAAGCCTTGAGTGAACGGGATATTGAAATCATCAAGCGTTCAATCAAAGGAGGAGATAATCCTCACCAGGCTACACGAAATATGGGAATCTTCATTCTTTCAAATTGGTTGGGCCTGCGGTCCAAAGAACTAGCTGCTCTGAAGGTTAAAGATGTTTACGAGAATGGTAAGGTTAAGGATACTTTAAGATTATTGGCAGGGTACACCAAGGGTGAAAAGCATCGGGGTCTGGCATTGGCTAATCCTGAAGTTATTAAGGCTATACAGGCCGCTGTAGTCGCCCAAGAGGAGCAATATCACCGTATTAATCCAGAGTCGCCCTTATTTCGTTCTAACCGTGGCAGTAGCTTCTCAGCGAACTCTATGCGTAGGGTCTTGAAAACTATTTATATTGATGCCGGATTCCCTGATGCCAGTTCCCACAGTGGTCGCCGCAGCATGATTACCAGACTGGCGGAGAAAGGCATTGATGTGAATAGCATTAGAATCATTGCCGGTCACAGTTCATTGCAAACAACCCAACGATATATTGAGGAAAATCCTGCTCGTCTTGCCAATATTCTAAAAGGGTTGTGATTACAAAGGCGCAGAAAAAAAAACCTATTTCCTAAAACACCCCTCCGGGGTTTTTGAACCCTACACACCCCCTGTAGTTATTTGGGTGGGGGGCTTATATATCGATATACAAAAGGCTCAGCGTTTAAGGGCTAGTAAATAATTTTTATCGATCTCTGAATTGACTATGTGCTTTATTATAAGGCCATTAGGCATAGTGCAACTTTTTCATAGTCACGTTGTGGCTATGCTTAGCCATATTTATTCCTAACTTTTTCAGCAATAGGTATGTCAGCAGGGGCTAGTTTATAAGAGAGGAGTTCGCTGACTTGTACCCACTCGACTTGATCATGAACGGACAAGCAGAAATTCGTGTTGTCGCGCGTCAATATGACACATTTTCAAGGGTAGTTTCTTCCCGTAATATTTGTTCAACAGTTCATAAATCTCCTAAGCTTCTGAACAGTTAAATTAGAATTTTTTAAGTCTTGGTAACCAGTCGATGTTCTTGCGAATGTCTTACCAGCCACACGTTACATTATTGTTTTAATTGTGCGTCATTAGAACGCCTTGAAACATATTTGAAACAATCTTGAAGGTGTAAATATTAACCGGGTCATGTCTTATCATGTATTTAGGCTTTTTTGTTACGGTGGCATTATATTTGTGCACATATCATTGTACGAAACAGTATTTTTAAGATTAGTGCCTACTTTAAGGAGATTACATTAAATGTGTTTTAAACAATTAGATGCTATGGAACATAATGAGCGTTTAGGTGACAACGATGCGATGGAAAATCATGAGCGAGATGGTGATGGCCTAGATATAGTGAAGTATTCAGTGGCAAGTGATACGGGATTTTATAATGAGAATTCTCATGGACAGTTAGAGATTAATAGCACATATCTAACGTCCGAGACTCTAGTCTCTGTAGAACGATTACAATTCACAGATAAATTTTACACATTAGATGTGGATGGCAATGCAGGGATTGCCGCTAAAGCAATTATTGCAACGTTTGGTGCTGATGCTCTTACTTCCTATATGTCTGCTGCGGTATCCGTCGTTGATGGTGGACCTTCACTTGAGTCACTGTGTGGTTTGGTGGTAGCTAACAACCTTATTGAAAATGAGATTGGCTCATCGAGCAACGGTTCATTTGTTGATCATGTTTATGAAAATATCTTTGGTACTGCACCGAGTTCCGCAGACCATGATATATATACCGCGTTATTAGATAATGGTACGCATACTAAATCGTCACTATTGGCATTAGCAGCTAACACAACACTCTCTGAGAATTTAGTAACAGAAAATTCAGTCGGCCTTATTGGTGTTTCTGGAAATACTGATGGTGAGTTGTTAGCTATTCAGTATGATATTGGGTAGGGGTGATTCACGCTCTAGCCATACAAATTATTACTGCCACTTTGATAGTTTTGAGGGGGGAATGTTGATCGTTTTGTTTCTATAAATTAAGCTTCTGTATTCTTGGTTGTAACCGTGAGAGCTTTGATTAAATCCCGTGGTTTGAAATTGAATTTAGGTAGGTCATTTTAGTCTAAATGATCTGCTTTTTAATATAGTTACGTTAGTATAAATCTGATGATTTATCATTTTTTTAACCTTTGGAGGTGTATATGAATTTTAAGGAAATGTTAAAAGCTATAATATGTTTTTTTATATTTTTTTCTGTAAATATTGCTCTAGCCACGGATATGAAGACTAGCCCAATGAATGCAAGCATGTGTCGCACCTGTTGGATGAATGAAAGGGTTGCTTGTAAAGAGATTATTGATGTATGCAGACCGCAGAATTGTATGGATAGTAAGGGTAATTTTAAAAACTCCGAGGAATGTAAGACGGCATGTATTAAGCCTAATCAGGCTTGTCAAAAAGCGGCTAAATTAGAATTTAAACGCTGCCAATCTTTTGCAAAGCCAAAGCATTATGGAACAGATGATAGCGATATGGAATTAAATTACGTTATAGAAAATAACTGGGGGAATATCGGTGACTGTCCGAAAGCTCCCTAATGTTATTTTAAAATTTTAAGCTTTGTTACTTTTATAGAGTTTTTTATGTGTCGATGAATTAACAAATTTATTTTTGTCTTTACGGCGCATCCTGACAATAGTTGAGGTGCGTCTTTTTAGTGTTTAGATAAATCAATAATTCTTTAATTGAAAGGAATGCCTAATGTTATTTATAAGCTATTTGTTCCTTCCATTGTACCCCGTCAGCGCCATGTGGACCAATTAGTCTAATTGCATAAGAGATACTTTTAGTTCATTGTTAACTTTACAGAGGAAACAATGATGAAAGAAAATCAAGTGTAGAAAAGACCGTGCGCGGTATCCGTCGGCACACTCGTAAACAATACTCAGCCGAAGAAAAGATTCGTATTGTACTGGAGGGTCTGCGAGGAGAAGATAGCATTGCTGAGTTGTGTCGACGAGAAGGTATTAATCCCAATGTTTATTACCGCTGGTCAAAGGACTTTATGGAAGCGGGTAAAAAGCGCCTGTCAGGCGATGTGATTCGTGAAGCGACGTCAGATGAAGTCAAAGCTTTACGATCTGAAACAGCGGCGCTTAAAGCGACTCTGGGTGAAATGGCTCTGGAAAACCGTCTACTCAAAAAAAGCGTACTCGGGGATGGGAAGGACGATACATGAGATATTCCGCTGCTGAGAAATATGAAATCATTCAATTAGTACAGCGCTCAGACTTATCTGTTCGACAAACGTTAGCGCGGTTGGCTATTCACAAATCGACCTTTTACAACTGGCTGAAGCGTTATGAAGACAGGGGTTTTGAGGGCCTTTCGGATAAGAAGCCATTACCCCAAGTGGTTTGGAATAGGATTTCAGAAACGCATTGTGAGGCCATTATTGATCTGGCATTGGATCAACCTGAACTCTCTCCACGCGAGTTGGCGGTTACCTATACGGATGACAAGGCTTATTTTGTTTCGGAGTCGACGGTTTATCGACTGTTGAAAGCACAGGATCTCATTACTAGTCCTGCGTATATTTTGATGATTGCTAGCGCTAAATTTCAGAATCCCACGGTCC
>DTSI01000135.1 GCA_012965425.1 Methylococcaceae bacterium | reverse complement strand
CCTCTGGCGCTACGCACGACGGGTGCCCAGAATTACCTACGCCTATCGCGGACTACCAGCCCTCGCTTCGCTTTCCATAGCTGGCAGCGTAGGAATAGATTTACTTATTGGTGGGGGTAGGCAAGAGCATTGAGATTGTGCTCTGTTGCTTAGATTTTTTTGAGTACCGTTGCCAGCATGATGCCGAGATTACCGATCAAGGTTTGCCGATAGACGCCCGATTTTATTACGCCCCATATTCTGGGAATGAGCCAACGATTCCGTGCTCTGGAGAATTCTTCGAGAGTGCGGTGGTTTTCAGGCGTTAGTAAATGTTTGAATGCCAGTAAGACTTGGGTGTTGGTTGTATTCCAGAGCTTAAAGCGTCCATTTAATAGTCCTTTTATTCGCATCAAGGATAAGCGGTGGCCGCGGTTTGAGCCGATAATATTACTGTTATGTTGGCGGTAGTGAACCGTTGGTATTGGGTCATAGCTTAGAGTGCCTCCGGCGCCGGTGATTAGCAGATAACTCCACCAGTCATGACTGACTATCGGTTTTATGCCAACAGAACGTAAGAGAGAAAGAGCGGATTTATTCAGGACCATGGTATTACCACCGCCAATATTTTGTACGAGCGCATTGGTAAAGGAGGGTTTTTTTCTAAAAAGGGGGGATAAACCAATAGAATTGCCGATTTCATCAATGAGGTAGGTTCGAGAACAATAGATTGTAGCCACAGCGTTCGGCAGTGTTTTGAAGTGGTTGACGGCCCGAGACAGTTTGTTAGGTGCCCAGATATCATCTTGATCAGCAAAAGAAAAATAGTCCGCTACAATATCCGGGTTACAAAGAAGAGAAAGAAAATTTCGCGCAAAACCAACTTGAGGGCCTGAGATAATCGAAAAACGGTTTTTTTTAAGGTTAGCTTGGTAATTTTTAAGGATAGGGATGGTTTGATCTTTGGAGCCATCATCAGAGACCCAAATGCTAAAATTACCGTAATCTTGGGCGATAATGGAATCCAGTTGCTCCTTTAAAAATTGCTCACCGTTATAAGTGCAAAGTAATATAGCGATGTGAGGTGTGGAATTGCTCATAATTAAAACGGTAACTAGAAGTTTATGAACTTCTCGTATATGTTCGCGGAAGTTTGTGTGATTATCTCAGAAAGCATAAGTTAAAATACGGTTTATGACTTAGACTGAGTCTGAATAGTAATTAAATAGATGATTTAAGTGTGTTATTTGGTTTTTTGTGTCGTTATGATTGACTTGGGAATTTAATGAAAAGGCTTTTTGATTTTTTTTTTGCAATTGTAATTTTGTTAATCTTATGTGTGCCTATGGTGTTCATTGCTTGTTTGGTTTGTTTAACATCAAAAGGATCAGCCTTGTATTGGTCAAATCGAATTGGCAAGGATGGGGTGATTTTCAGTATGCCTAAGTTTCGTTCAATGCGTGTTGAGAGTCCTGAACTTGCAACAGATCTCATGGTTAATCCTGAAAAATTTTTAACACCCATTGGCTCGATTCTTCGTCGTAGTAGTTGTGATGAGTTACCACAACTTTTTTCTATTATAAAAGGCGATATGAGTTTTGTCGGTCCTCGACCCGCATTATTTAACCAAAATGAGTTAATTGCATTACGACAAGAAGATAATGTCGATAAATTAATGCCAGGATTAACCGGTTGGGCGCAAATTAATGGGAGAGATTCGTTATTACTGCATGAAAAAGTTGCTTTTGATGTAGAGTATTGTCAACGGCAATCGATAGCTTTTGATTTACAAATTCTATGGTTAACCTTGCTGAAGATTTTTTAGGCGGACGGGAAGATTCTATTAAAATGATTCGGGCAGTCACTCAAGTTGTTTCAATATCACGCTTGGCAAAGCAGGGAATGTT
>DTSI01000134.1 GCA_012965425.1 Methylococcaceae bacterium | reverse complement strand
TCCAGATATACAGAAGCACACCCTCCGCTCGTTACAACCGTAAGGATTGGCCTCATTGGATTGACGAAGACTACGACTGTCAGAATACCCGTGCATCGAACCACAAAAAAAGAGGAACACCACCAGCCGCAACATAAGCGGAACCGACGTAATAATTGTGGTGGGCGGTACAGTTATGCAAAAACTGGTCGATGTGCCGTCATTCATACATAAACAAGGAAATATAATATGTCGCTTAAAAGTGGACTATTAATAATATGGTTAGCTGTCACATTCATACCTGTAAGCACGGTTTTTGCCGACGATAGCGAAGATTTTGTTGCATGCCAACAAATAAAACCGAAGGGCAAGTTTAGACCTATGAAAGAAAAGAAAAACTGTTTTAGAGACCTTGCAAGGCAAAGAGAAAGTGAACTGAACGAGTGGCGAAGTAACACCGACGGCACGGAGTTACAAGCCCTAGAAGCCCCGTTGATGAGCAGGAATACAACATCGCTAAAGACAGCGGGCAGTAATCAAATCGAAGGCGAAATTGAAAATGCAAATTTGAGTCGCGATGAAAGTGTTAGCGACAATAAAAACCCACCAGGTTGCAACAAAAAAAATTGTTGATTGTAAAACCGGATAGTGCTTATCTAATACGGCGCTAAGCCTCAAACGAAAACAAGAGGATAATAAAAGTATAACTGGGGTTACAATTCACGCTAACGCTTGATTCTACCCAGAATCAAGTGTTGTCTTTGATTGCATTAACAGCCAATACTTTTGTTCACCCCCCTACACGTGATACCCGACCCTGCAATCCACCCCAAAGCCAGCAGCACCAACGAACCACATACTGCCGGAGTCGTTCCAAACTGACTCTTTGCTCGTAAAGCTGGCGGTAGTGGTTGGTTTAGGCGCTTAATACTCTCAGCCAAGAGGTGTTACTACGAATACAGATGCGCCTGTGTCCATAGCCAAAACCATAGTTATTTACTCAGCTTCACTATCTCTCCATTTATTGATGCAGTCAACTATCAAACAGGGTTTTCAGGACCAAAATCAATAATCATTTACAGGCTTGTAAGCATGGGCTTACAAATTCTCCGTCTGTATTCATCAGACGACAAAAACACGTTGACAGCTAAAAATACGGGGCGTACAACCGACTTATGGGATAAGAGATTGTTTTCTATGCCATAGACCGAATGAGTTTTGGACAGATAAAGAGGGGAAGCTACATAACCTCAAGAATATTTATGATAAAGTCATATTTGTAAATTGCTAAAGGAATAACAATGAAGAAATTATTACTGCTACTCATACTGTCACAAGCATTAACTGCATGTGGTGTTTATATGGCAGCAACTCAACCTGATGCAAAGAATGCTAGTCTGTTCATGAGAGGGACTGATAGAAGTCAATTGCTTGCTGAATTTGGTAAGCCACAATCTTCTGAGATAGGTGATGATGGAAAAAAACATGAAATCTTTGTTTTCACTCAAGGATATAGTACTGGAAATAAAGTTGGTAGAGCAATATTTCATGGGGCAGCCGATATTTTTACACTTGGATTATGGGAGATTGTAGCAACACCACTTGAAAGTCATTTTGATGGAAATAAAAAAGCTTTTGAAGTTATCTATGATGCTAATGGAAAAATTGAGGAGATTTTACCTATTGATGTCACCAAATAGGAAATAACTCATATACATTTGCGTCGTCGTTGAATTAGTCTAGGTGGATTGTATAGAAAACAGCCCCCTACAACGACTCTTGACACGGCAATGACTTAAGTCAGTTGTGTCGGAGTTGCTCACAGGAATTGTGGATTAGTTAAAACTTGGATACTAAAAAGACGCACCCCAACTCCTGTCAGGATGCGCCTCGCTTTAATTTTAGAGAAG
>DTSI01000133.1 GCA_012965425.1 Methylococcaceae bacterium | reverse complement strand
TAGGCGCCTCTTTATCCGGTTGCGTCCGCTGCGGGTGTCCGGTTGAAGTTGATGGATGGTTCTGAACTTATTGATGGTATGTCGTCGTGGTGGAGTGCGATTCATGGCTATAATCATCCGGTGATCAATGCGGCCTTAACGCAGCAAATTCAAACGATGTCGCATGTCATGTTTGGCGGCCTAACGCATCAACCGGCAGTTGATTTAGCAATGCAATTAGTAGCAATAACACCGGCGCCTTTAACAACGGTATTTTTTTCTGATTCCGGTTCTGTGGCGGTGGAAGTTGCTATGAAAATGGCGATTCAATACTGGTATGCACAGGGGCAACCGAGTAAAAGTAAGATGCTAACCATACGTCATGGCTATCATGGCGATACTTTTGGCGCGATGTCGGTGAGTGATCCTGTCAATGGGATGCATGGCTTATTCACGCATGGTTTAGTTTCACAATTTTTTGCAGATGCGCCTCAATGTGGTTTTGATGAAACTTGTTCAGAGCAAGACACAGAATCAGTTGAAGCGTTACTTAAAAGGCATCACCTACAGATTGCGGCTTTTATTTTAGAACCGATTGTTCAAGGCGCCGGAGGGATGCGATTCTATTCGCCCAGCTATTTGTCGGCGGTACGAGCACTGTGTGACCGTTATGATGTGTTGTTAATATTCGATGAGATTGCCACAGGATTTGGGCGGACCGGTAAATTGTTTGCGCTTGAGCATGGGACGGTGACGCCGGATATTCTGTGCCTTGGGAAAGCATTAACAGGTGGCTATTTAACGTTGGCAGCCACGCTCGTTCATCAAAAAGTAGCAACAATAATCAGCGAGGGTGATCCTGGGGTGTTTATGCACGGACCCACTTTTATGGCTAACCCCTTAGCGTGTTGTGCAGGATTAGCGAGCTTGCAATTATTGTTGGATTCGCCTTGGCAGCAGCGTATTAAGAGGATTGCAGCAGGATTAGCGGTGGGTTTAGCGCCGTGTAGAAAGTTGCCGCAAGTTAAAGACGTGCGGGTTTTAGGGGCAATTGGTGTGGTGGAAATGCATGAGCCTATCACGATGACAACGTTACAGCCGTTATTCGTTGAAAACGGTGTTTGGTTGCGACCCTTTAATCGTCTTGTTTATTTAATGCCGCCTTATATTATAAGCGAAGCTGATCTTGAAACGCTCACGGATGCGGTGGTAACAGTCTTGTCAGCATAACGTTGTTATGGATGGTTACAGTTAGCAATTAGCCTTATTTTTTCCGGGCAGCACTGATGATATCTGTGAGTTGAAGGACTTTCTCTAAGAGTGATGCAAGTTCTTGGGTATCGGTAATATGAACTGATAACAGTAACGTTGCGGTTGCATCAGAATCGGTGTGTAGAGTGACATCTGATATATGTACTTTTCTGGTTAAAAAAAATTGCATGATATTATTAAGCAAATGATCGTTGCTACTCGCTTTAATGATAACCGGAACCGCATAAGGCTTAGCGTTTGTATGACTCCAATTTACCTCCAGAAGACGCGACTGTTGTTCCAGCGTCAAGGCGGTGATATTACGACAGTTTTGGCGATGAACCGTAATTCCTTTTTTTACTGAAATAAAACCAATAATAGGGTCGCCTTTAGCCGGTGAACAACAGTGAGCTAATGAGGTTAAGACATTATCAAGCTCTGAAACAATAACATCCGATTTGTAGTTATGCCGCTGTGAAGGGGGCAGTAAAGGGGTCAGGTTAAATTTTTCTGAAGAATGCTGGTTGGCTATAACTGAGGGTGTAATTGGGGTGGAAGTGGATGCTTTCGGTGTAGGCGTTTTTTTAGTGTTAAGGGGCTGACTTTGTTGCTTAAACCAACTTCTGACTTTTCGAAGTGCGCGGGGAGTTTTTAAAAAGCCAAGATGTAACTGCGTCCAGTTGTAATTTGGGATAGCCTGTTTTGCCGTTATGATTTCAACTTTGTCACCCGATTGAAGCGGTTGTGTTAATGGTTTTATTACGCCATTTATTTTTGCACCCCGGCAGCGATGACCAATATCAGTATGAATGGTATAGGCAAAATCTAACGGTGTTGCTCCTTTTATTAAATCAATAATATCACCGGCGGGTGTGCGGACGAAAATTCGATCTGAAAACAATTCAGATTTAAAGTTTTCCAGTAAATCAGTTTGAGAATCATGATCGTCAATAAGTTTACGAAGCGCGCTTATATTATTTCTTGTGGTTTTATTAATAGCCTTCCCTTCTTTATAGTGCCAGTGGGCAGCAACCCCCAGTTCCGCTTGTTCATGCATGCCTTGTGTTCGTATTTGTAGTTCAATACGGTTGCCGGTGTGATCGAGAATAACGGAGTGCAATGATTGATAACCATTTTCCTTAGGATTGGCAATATAATCATCAAATTCTTTAGGGACATATTGCCAATGGCTATGCGCTAACCCTAAAACGGTGTAGCAGTCTGTTGTATTGGCAACGATGATACGAATAGCGAGTAAATCATAGAGTTCTTCAAATTCAAGGTGTTTTTTTTGCATCTTATTCCAGATGCTATAGATGTGTTTAGGCCTGCCGTAAAGGGTTGCCGTAATATTTTCCTGGGCTAATAATTCAGTTAATGCGTGAATATTGGTTTGGATGACTGTTTCGCGTTGATTTCGGTTGTTTGCGAGTGAGTTGGCAATAGCGTGATAGTGTTCAGCGTCTAAATGACGAAAAGCCAGATCTTCTAATTCCCATTTGAATTGATTAATACCAAGGCGGTTGGCTAATGGCGCATAGATTTCAAGCGTTTCATTGGCAATAATGTGTTGTACTTGTTTATCTTCATGCGAGAGGTTTCGCAAACGTTGAATTCGGTAAGCGAATTTAATCATGATCGACCGAATATCCTGAGTCATGGCTAATACCATGCGGCGCAGTGTTTCAGCTTGATGCGGTCTGGAATGTGTTGTGGGTGAATAAACAGCCAGATGGTTTAGCCAGTGTATATCCTGAACTAAATGAGTTACGACTTTGCCATAGTAAGCGGTGATCTGATCAGGGTTATATCTTTTTTCTAAGCGTGAATCGCTCAGTAAAGTCGCCAATATACAATGGCTGTCAACATGAAGGGGATATAAGATTTTTATGACATCGGTCGCCTTAGGACGTCTATTTTGGTCACTTTCTTTCAGTGATAATAATTGTCTTATGAGGTGCTGGATTTGTGCTTGTTCTTTTTTAGGAAATGATGTCAGTAATACTGCTTCAGTAGCTAGGGTCATAAATGAGTTTTAGCAATGCGCAATTAACATAGGAAAGTGTAATGATTAAATTTTAAACAGTTGATCTGCTCACCGGTGTAGACTTCAGATATTAATGGTTAGTTTAACGTGTGTTGAAAAAGATTTTTTCCAGTATACCTTAGCTCAATAGTTGGCAGCGATTAAATGACTAAAGCCAGTTAAGTCATATTTTTTTGGAATCACTTACATGAAAAAAAATGCGTGGGTTAAAGGTGTTATTACGGCGCTATTATTGGTTGCGGTGAAGTTCAATTACACCGGTGCACTAGATGTAATGGGGCAGAGCCATATAAATAATTCTTTTAATGACGCATCAACGGCTTTTGTGTCGGGCCGTGCGCTGAATGCTGTTATTTCAGTCATGCAAGGGACTGAGTTGGCGCTGGTCCCTTTGGGCATAGGGATGACGTTGGCACCCGGCCAGATATTGGACCCTGTTAATGATTTAGTTGAACAATTTTCTTGGGTGATGCTCGCCAGTACGACCGCTATCGGTGCTGAGAAAGTGTTTATGGTGATAACAGCCTGGCCAGTGAGTCGGGTTATTTATAGTGGTCTTCTGTTATTAACGGTTCTATTTATTTGGACGGAGAAGGTCTCGATAAAGAGTAAGAGTTTCTGGCTCAAGGTTTCACTGGTAGTTATTTTTTTG
The DNA here is from genome assembly GCA_012965425.1 of Methylococcaceae bacterium. Lineage (GTDB taxonomy): Bacteria > Pseudomonadota > Gammaproteobacteria > Methylococcales > Methylomonadaceae > OPU3-GD-OMZ. The sequence goes on along the minus strand of DTSI01000133.1, from coordinate 45,160 downwards.
CGGTTCAGTATACCGTTTGTGTTTATTGTAAATGCGGGGGTTTATGAGCAGTTTCTAAGTGCGCAATATAATCGTTCATTTTTAGTTATTAAACAAACCCATAAAAACATTGAGGACTTAGGGCAAGATTATCAGACGATAGCGTTAACAATGCAAAATCAACAACAGCAACATTCAAGGAGCGATGAAACGCTGTGGGGCCGTGTTAAAAATACCTTGGATATTAAAGCTTATGTACAATTACAAATAGCAGAATTAAAAAAACAGTTAGAACAGCAGTTATTGCAGTTAAAGACGATAGTTAATAATTTGGCAGAACATTTATTAGAACTCATTGTTGTGTTTGTTTTGCATGCTGTTATTTTCCCGGTGGCAATTTTATATGGATTGTATCGGTTCACTAAATACCTATTATCATTGGATCTGTCGGTTTTATTCGTTCGATGAGAGCCGGTGTTAATTAGAGTATGATGGATTTTTATTTGCCAGTTTTAACGTTAAAATAAGGGAGAACGTGCAATGGCAAAACCGGTGACGCCACTCGTAGCCGCAGATACGATTATTGAGTTGGTCGATTTGCCTGATCGACCTTTTGTACTTATTGAACGTGTTTTTGAACCATTGGGTTGGGCAATTCCCGGTGGCTTTGTTGATCTGGGTGAAACCATGGAAATGGCAGCCATGCGTGAGGCAGCAGAAGAGACAGGGTTATCTGTTAGATTAACCGCTTTGTTAGGACTGTATTCTGATCCCAGTCGAGACCCTAGAAACCATACCGTGACAGCAGTCTATGTGGCTGAGGCGCAAGGATTTCCTGTTGCAGCTGATGATGCTAAAGACTGTGGGGTGTTTACCTTTAACACGATACCAGAAGTATTAGCATTCGATCATACGAGGGTACTAGAGGATTATCATAATTTTGTTATGACAGGGCGGGTAACGTCACTGCGATAGTGAGTGCGATTACTGTGAGTGAGGATCGTTGGGGCTTAGTTTAATAAGGTAGAGATTGGACCAATTTTTACCGGTGACCCAGAACGCATCTTCCGCCGAACTATAGGCAATGCCATTTAAAACCTCATTATGATTGCGGGCAGTTAGATCATAGAGGACGTATAAATCAATGAAACTGACAACCTCGCCACTGCTTGGGTCGATGATTGCAATGATATCTTGACCCCAGATGTTGGCATAAATAAGGCCGTGAGTGCATTCCAGTTCATTAATATTACCTAGCGGTTGGTTATCGAACACAATACTGATGGTGCGGGTAGCCCGAAAATCGTTGGGATTACGAAAAGTGAGCTGGTCACTGCCATTAGAGGTGACTAAAGACTCTCCGTCATAACAAATTCCCCAACCCTCTCCGGTAAAAGAGTGAGAACCCATGATCTTGAAAGTGTCGGCATCAATCAGTAAAGCCTTTTCAGATTTCCAGGTTAACAGTATTAAGGTATTGTTGAGATGGGTGAGCCCTTCAGCAAAAATCGCGTGATCCAGTTGTAATTGTTGTTGGATCACGCCGTTGGAAAGGTCTATTTTATTGACCGTTGAATGACCGTAGTGCCCGGCAGACTCATATAAGATACCGGCCTTAATCTCTAGTCCTTGGGTAAAGAGTGTTTTATTATGTGGCAGTATCTTAATAATTTCATAGGGTGTTTCAGGCGTCGTTGCACTATCTACAGTCAGTGGATAGACGGTTAAAAATAAAGCGATTAGCAGGCTATCAAAAAGGTATTTAATCTTTAAGCGCATGCTATTGGTGATGGGTTCGGTACATGTTCAGATTGGATTGATATGAATAACAGTTATGCTATTAATTAAAAACTGTCTCAGTATACAAAAATAGCAGGGGTTTAGCGCGGATGGACGATATATTTTTTTGGTGTTCTAAATTGTTTTGGGGAATCGTTTCGCCAGATGGTTTGCTGGTTATTGTTTTTGCTTTGGGGATGGGGTTGTGGGCTTTCGGTCGTGTCAGGTCAGCGAGACGATTACTAACGGTTTTGTTAGGCATCATTGTTTTGATAGCGCTGTTTCCAGTGGGAAGTTGGTTGTTGTACCCTCTGGAAAGTCATTATCCCGCTCATCCTGAATTGATTGATATTGATGGTGTTGTTGTGTTGAGTGGTGCAGAGCAGAGCCAAAAAACCTCGTTATGGGATAGCGTTAATCTAGGGGAAGCTGCAGAGAGGGATTTGGCATTTATGGCATTGGCGCGGAAATTTCCAACAGCTAAACTGCTTTTCACGGGTGGTTCGGGTCAGTTATTAGCTCAGGATTTTAAGGCGACTGCTGTCGCTCGAAGACTCTTTAAGGAACAGGGTTTGGATTTGACGAGAATAATTTTTGAGTCGGAGTCGCGTAACACGTGGGAGAATGCTTATTTCAGTAAGCGCTTAGTGAACCCAACGGGGGGTGAAAATTGGGTATTGATTACCACGGGCTGGCATATGCCCCGCGCGGTGAGTGTCTTTTGTCAGCTAGGGTGGGTTGTGATTCCATACCCTGTTGATTTCGCTACATTGCCTGGAAACTTCTGGTCTGTCGATTGGGATTTGGTTGGGCACCTTGGGCAATTAAAAATAGCGGTTAAAGAATGGTTAGGACGTGGGATGTATAAGTTAACAGGGAAAAGCTGTTGACTTTGTGAGACGATAAGGTAGGTTTTAGGAAAGCGTTGGTATTTTTCCAGACTGAGTGACTATATTAAGTTAACAGGTTTTTTATGATAACTAAACGCAGGATTGTCAGTAGAGGCGCTTATGGCTAGAGCGTTTCAAGGGGTGGGTTCACGCGAACAGAGTATTCGAATAATATTAAATATTTTGGTTTTTACAATAGTGGGCGGACTGTTGTATGTATGGATTTTAATGTTTTTGATTGAGCCAGAAATGGACGAAGAGTTAAGTGAAAGAGCTTATAAAGATATTGACCGCATCATACTTGCCATAAATAAGCATTTGGAACCTGCAAGCACTATCGCCCAAGTCCTTGCTAATGCCGCTAAATTAATGCCCGCTGTTTCCACTGAACATAGTCACATCATCAAACCCATCATTAAGTCAATCATGGAAACGCCCGGGTCAGAATATTTAATTGCCGGCGGTGGTATCTGGCCGGAGCCCTTTAAGTTTGATACTAAAAAAGAGCGGGATAGCTATTTTTGGGGTCGAGATAAAAGTAACCAATTAATTTTTCATGATAATTATAATTTAGCAGACGGCCCTGGCTATCATCATCAGGAGTGGTATGTACCGGCACGTTATAAAGAACCGGGTGGAATTTATTGGTCAAAATCTTATACGGACCCTTACTCAATGCAACCAATGGTAACAGCAACGGAGCCCATTATTGATGACGGAAAATTTATTGGGGTTTCAACGGTTAATGTCAGACTTGAAGGCTTGAGTGAATTATTAAAAATAATCAAGGATCGCTACTATAGTGATGTATTTTTAGTTGACCGGAATTTGCAACTCATTGCTATGCCTGCTGTTGACTCATCAGAAAATAAAGTGTCAGAGACCGGTGGTTATCTTCAGAATTTTGAGTTTAGACAAGTTAACGCAGTGTTGGAGAGTCGCCGTCAACAACGGATTGATGTGGTACAACAGGAGCCAGAAATTAGGCGGTTAGCAAGGGAAATTAGTAATAATAGTGGTGAGATAAATTTTGAAGAAGGACTGCTAATTGCCAGTGGTTTACAAGTTGAAACGAGTAAGGGATCATCTTTATTGTGGGGGGAACCGTCAATAATAGATGCAGATTTACCGCCATCAATCTTGGCTTTTTCTCAGCTGATTCCATCCTTGCAATGGACTATCGTTATTTCAGTAGATCGATCTGATGTCTTTTCTGTCGCTACACTATTTAGCAACTTTAATCAGTTGGAAGTTGGTTTGGTGTTGATTTTTGTTGCATTGACTTATTGGCAAATTAATCGTCACATCTTAAAGCCACTAAGGGTTATTGATAAGCAGCTTGGTGAATACAAATCTTTGGATGCTACGTTCTCAAAATGTTTACCAGATGATCTTTTAGACGTTGAAAATGATAAAGAAGTGCCGATAGACGTTATCGATCGCATTTCTGAAGAGCTACTGAGACATGACAAATACCTAAAACATGCGATGGCATTATTACATGATAATTCTATAGCTAGGTTAGCGACGGATGATTTAGCTAAGGTGCGTGAATCAGGTGTTGATCAAGTGGAGACGATACAAAAAGATACAGGTCTCTCAGGCGTTGAATATGGCCAAGATATGAGTGCCGTTAGGTCACAACTTGAGGGGCGAAAAGTATTACTTGTTGAAGACGATACTATCAGTTGTAAATTATTGCATGAAGTTTGTGATACTTACGGCTTGGTTTTAATAAGTGTGGGTTCCGGTGGCGAGATGTGGGCGCAATTTGAAACGCATGATTTTGATGCTGTGCTGTTGGATTTGAATTTACCCGACACGGATGGTTTGACGTTAAGAAAGACGATCAGAGCACAAGCAGCTTTTAAACTATTACCCATTATCATCATGTCAGCCTCAAATTTAGACAGTGTAAGTAGATCGCTTAAGGGCGACACTGTTAGTGGCTGTTTTCATAAAACGCAACCGTTTGAACAGTTACTTTTTTTGCTTGCTACATGGTTTTCTGAGCAGTTGGGTGCTGATAAAAAAGATAACCTTGTCGAGGATGGAATTCTACAACCTTCAGATGTTCCATTAACGGAACAGCAATCTTTAAATTGTACGCTGGGAATTGCTTACTGCCACGGCGATAGGGAAAACTTTCAATTATTATTAGCTACTTTTAGGGAGCAATTTGCAGGTTTTGGAGACTTAAGTAAGGTTTCGTTGCGCAGTGGTCAGAAGGATCAGTTAAAAAAACAGGTACATAACTTGGAAATAAGTGCAGCTATTATTGGCGCTGAAAAGCTGGTGTTAAAAACGCAGGAATTAGCTGGTTTTTGTCGGCAAGATCAACTTTCGGTAACTGTTTTAGAGGATGAACTCGCGGGTGTTGAGAAAGAGTTACAGATCGTGTTAGCTGCTATTAATATAAGGTAACCGCTAGAGTTTGAATTTTTTCTTTTAGGCGGGTACTAAAACAGTGCAAAAAGGAGTAAAAGTTAAAAGGTGTCAGCATTAACAATTCTATAACCTGGTTTTGACCAACCCTATGTAACGGCTCAATTATGCAAGAATTTTTTCAATCAATTTTAGATGCCCAGGGTTTCATACCCCATGCTCTGAACTTTCAGTCGTACAGTGATACTTTACTCCTGCTTGTGATGATAGATATTGTGAGCATCTTGGCTAAAATAGCGATTACAGTTTCGTTGCTAATATTTTTTAAAAAAAATAAAGAGCGGCGATTTGGCGGCGTAATACTCTTATTTGGTATTTTGATGAGTGCAGACGTTTTCCTACAGTTGAATCATATGGTGAGCGGTTCGGGTGAACATCAGGTTTCTACTTTAGTAGTTATAGTTAAGGGGGGTGCCATTATTTTAGCGGTGATCACGGTCGTTTTAATTTGGTTAAAGGGGGCGTCGGTTCTTAAGGGGCTTTTTTCAAATAATTATGAGGAGATGATTGCTACGGCTAATGCACCTGTTTTTGGTGTTGATTTAGACGGTCGTATAACAGAATGGAATAAGAGTGCAGAAAGGTTAACTGGATATTCGAATTAAGAAGTCTTAGGTGAAAAATTGGTTGAAAATTTTGTAGCTGAAAATCATCAAGAATCAGTTCAGTGTATTCATGATGGCACATTAAAGGGACATGAAACAATTTCTTATGAGTTGCCATTGATAACCAAGGAAGGCGCTCTTGTCGAAGTGTTATTAAGTTCTTCTTCGCAGCGTAATAGCCGAGGAGAAATTATAGGGTGTATTGGTTTTGGCCAGAACGTTACGGAACTGAAAAAGAACCGTAATGATTTGATTCAGGCAAATGAACGCTTACAAAGTGAGCTTTTGTTTCATCAAGAGACTAAAGAAAAATTGCTGCAACTAACTGCTAATTTAGATCAAGAGGTAAAACAAAGAACGTTGAAGTTAAAAAGGTCTGACCAAGTTAAGAGTGAGTTTATAGCGCATGTTAGTCATGAATTAAAGACACCCTTACATGGTTTGTTAGGGTTTACCCAACTCTTAGAAGAGGATCAAAAGTTAACGGCTAAGCATAAAGAAAAATTGGCTATTATTCACGAATGTGGTGATTCTTTATTATTAATGATCAATGACCTATTGGAAATCGGGGTGCATGATAAGGATGTGATTGATATTGTCTATGGAAGAATTAATTTGCTGGATTTGTTGTCTGGAATAGAGCAAATTGCAAGACAACAATGCCAGCAAACAGCGATTGAATTTAAATTACAGATATTAAATGACTTGCCCAAATATGTTTTAGGGGATGCGAAGTTAATAAGACAGTTATTAATCAATTTAGTTACTAATGCGGTTAAGTTTACTGAAGTAGGCACTGTTTATTTAAGGGTTTACCAGAACGATAATCAATTTTGTTTTCAAATTGAGGATACGGGGAAAGGGGTACCTCAAAATGAGATGGACAGTATTTTTGACCCTTATTATCGGGGGGTATCACCGAAAGTTAACCAAGGGATGGGTTTAGGGCTTGCCATCTGTAAAAAAATCGCAGAGATTTTAGATTCAGAGATGAGGTTTAATTCTGTCGTTAATGAAGGCAGTGTTTTTGAATTTACGCTTGTGCTTGAACCGGTAAGTGAGCTTGCTTTTGAGGTATCGGCGGCGGTAACACCTATTGGTTATGAGGGCTTGGAACAAACGATAATGCTAGTTGATGATAATTTAGCGAATCGACTTTTTATGGAAGAAATATTGATTGAAAAAGGATTTAAGGTTTATTCAGTAGCAAGCGGTGAGCAATGTTTGGCATCTGTTAGCAGTGTTAAACCGGACCTTATTTTTATGGATTTGAAAATGCCGGGTTTGAATGGTATTGAGACGACTAAGAAATTAAATGAAAATGATAATCATTGGGTTGTTATTGCTGTTTCAGCCAGTGCCTTAGAGGAAGATAAGGTCGCTTTTACAGCAGCAGGGGGCGCAGGATTTTTAATGAAACCCTTGGGCTTGGAAGAATTATATTCTTGTTTGCAACAGCAGTTAGCAATTAATTGGTTAGGGGGTTATCAACATAAAACGGAGCTCTTGAAACAGAGAGAAAAAGAAATTAGGGTCTTGATTGTTGATGATAGTGTTGTCAACACACAATGGTTGAAAAGTATATTACAAAAAAAGGTCATGATGTTGATACGGTAGCTACTTGTTTGGAGGCACTCGAAAAGCTCCAATTAACCGACTATGGCTTGATGATAATAGATTTGTATTTATATCAGATGAGTCAAGTAGATCCATTAAAGCTGTTTTTGCATACAAATAAACAGAGGATGCCAGTGATTGCCTTAAAAAATGCAACTAATAAAGGACCTGAGTCGGACTTGTCAAGGTTTGATGCATTTAGTTATTACTTGGAATTACCTGTTGATTGGCAAAAGTTGGATGGGATTATTGCGACTCTTTAAAGCGCAATAGCACCTAGTTATTTAGCTGGCCATGAGTCAGTTTATTTAATGTTTAAAGACATTAATATAAGAACCTTTTAAGTTAGTATATTCTTTGTTGGGTGAACTGTGATGAACCAGTATAATTTTGAGAGTCGAGGATGCTTATGAGTGGTTGGATTTATATTATCACCAATCTGGCGATGCCGGACTTAGTGAAAGTAGAGTTGAGCAATCAACAGCCGGAAGCAAAAGAACTAGCATTGAATCAAGATGAAAATGACCTGCCTTTTCCTTTTGTGATTGAGCACAAGGTTGCAATAACAGTCCCGCAAATTTTTCGACGTCTGAAAGAGCAACTGGTTGTTTTTGATGCCGGTAAAGGTTGGTATCGACGCAAGGTCTCTCAAGTAATATTTTCACTCAGTAATGTACAAAAGGATGAGAGTAGGTACACAGGTCATAACGGCAGTGAGGCCGATAAGAGACTCTCTGATGAAGAACGTAACCTTGCAAGTGCTCAGGAAGTTCAGGAATGGCGGAGTTATATTGGCGTTCAAGGTTTTTATGCAGAGCAGAATATTAAGAAGCGTTACAAAATCATGCTGGAAGCAACCTATTATGAACCGTCTGTTTGGAAGTATTGCTTATTTACTTTTATAACTATTTTATTGTTAATAGAGTTTCTGGAGGTGGGTGGGAGTGTTCTATTCTGGGGTATTCTCACTTTAAGTATTGTCATTCTGTTATTAATAAAAGAATACTTAGACGGGCGTAAGCAAGTTGAATTTGAACAGCTTAGGATTAAAGCACAATGTACTGCTGAGATAGCGCAAGTGCGTGCTAAATTTCCTGACGATTCAGAAGAGATTAGTTTTGAACGGCTTCAAGATGAAGAGATAGAACAATTATCAGTTTCTTTGAATTTTGAAAATAAAGAAGGACGCTTCTTTTTAGTGGGAGGAATGGTCAATAAGAACCGTACGGTAACCATTACAAAAGTGTTTTTACAGTTAGAGTTGGAAAAGGAAAAGCGTTTTGTCAGTGTTAAATTACAGATGTATTTATTGCCGTTAGGTAAAGTTGAGATTATGGAATCGGTGCCGGAAATAGAAGGTCAATTTAAATGTAAAATCATCCAGGCACACGGTTATGTGAGGGCGTAAGGACGAAGCTTATTTGGGGGGATGTTATAAATTATCGACTGGGTCGGTAGCATTTATATCAGTCAGGAATCGGTTAAATGTTTCGGTTAAAAATGGTAAAACAGTCATCAGCCGGTGGTCGGCGTTACAAACAGTAAGGTTGGCGGAGTGGTGTTGGCAAAATTTCCAACTGTTTTCAGGGGGAACAACGCTATCTTGCCAGCCGTGAGCGACTGTTATGGCACGGGGTGGTATATTAAAAGTGGTTCGTTGATAGCCCGGTAAATAGAAAGCCGGTGCCAGTAAAAAAAGTCCTTGAGGGTTTAAGGTTTCAGCGGCCACGGCACAGACATAAGCACCCATGCTTGAGCCGACTAAGACAATTTCATCAAATGCAGACCAGTCTGTTGCCAGTAATTGTAAGACCCGAGCATCAGGGTCGTTCTGACCGCGGTAATCAATGCTTTGGGTCTCATAGCCCTGTTTTTCGGCAATCTGGTTAAACGCGTGCGTTTTAGCGGTATAGGGCTGACTGTCTTTCCCGTGGTTGTAAATCATTATTTTTCGCATAATTTTAATACTTTAAATGGACCGTAATGGGTTCAATGGCAAAAGGATCTTTGTTTATCGGGATGTCATTGATTTTATACCGTAAAATCTTGATGGTTTCTTGATACAATAGCCATAGTTTTTTTGTAGTCATCTCTTTTTGAGTAATGCAATTCAAAGTTTTTGTCAATAGTGCCATAGCGCATGATTTTTTTATTTTCTTAATAAGGTTTTTTTTTATATGACGGACACTTCATTTAGAGGTGTGTTTTAGTTCGTTGTATTTGTTAATTTGAGGAGTTCTGAAGTTGGTTAAATCGTTTTATAGTGCTTGGGTGTTAGGGCTTATGTCAGTCATGTTTTCGTTACCGGCTGTAGCGTCGGATACATCGTTAACAAATCTGCATTCTACAGACTCTTCTTGGGGTGTTTTAGCTATTGTTATTTTTGTTATCGCTTATGGGTTGGTTATTGCTGAGGAGTTTATTCATCTTAGAAAGTCAAAACCAGTTTTGTTAGCGGCAGGCGTAATTTGGGTGCTGGTTGCAATACTGGGTAAGCAGGTTGAACACGGCCATGAAATTGTAGAGGCAGCGCTTAATCATAACCTTTTAGAGTACGCCGCATTATTGCTGTTTTTATTAACGGCCATGATCTATGTCAATGCGATGACCGAGCGAGAAATTTTTGAAGCACTACGCAGTTGGTTAATCAAGAAAGGCTACAGTTATCGAAAATTATTTTGGATTACCGGTTTTCTGGCTTTTTTTATATCGCCGGTTGCCGACAACTTAACCACGGCCCTTTTGATGGGTTCAGTGGTTCTTGCCGTGGGTGCTGATAAGCCTAAATTTGTCTCCCTTTCATTTATTAATATTGTTGTTGCGGCCAATGCCGGCGGTGCATTTAGTCCCTTTGGTGATATTACAACCTTGATGGTTTGGCAGTCGGGTCACGTGGACTTTTTTGGTTTCTTTGCCCTTTTTTTTCCGAGTCTAGTCAACTTCTTGGTGCCTGCCTTGATTATGGTTTTTTCGATTCCTACGGGTTTACCGGAGACCAGTGGCGCAGCCGTATCGGTTAAGAAAGGCGGCTTTATTGTGTGCGCTTTATTTGTTGTGACGATTGCCACGGCGGTTTGCTTTGAGCAGTTATTACATTTACCGCCATTTTTGGGGATGATGACCGGTCTGTCCTATTTATTTTTCTTTTCTTATTATCTTAAATTACACGATAAAAAAGAGAATCCTGATATTAGTGAATTCAATATTTTTAATAAAGTGGCCCAGGCTGAGTGGGATACCTTGTTTTTCTTTTTTGGGGTAATTTTTTGTGTGGGTGGTTTAGGTACAATGGGTTATTTAGCCGAAGTGTCTGAAATGGTTTATGGTGGCTGGGGTCCGACTATAGCCAATATTGTGGCCGGTTTATTTTCTGCAGTGGTCGATAATATTCCGGTGATGTTTGCTATTTTATCGATGTCGCCTGCAATGGATGTTTCACAATGGTTATTAGTTACTCTAACGGCTGGAGTGGGTGGTAGTTTATTGTCAGTAGGATCTGCAGCAGGTGTGGCTTTAATGGGACAATCTAAAGGAAACTATACTTTCTTTAGTCATATGCGGTGGAGTTGGGCGATTGCTTTAGGGTACGTTGCCAGTATTTATATGCATCTTTTGATCAACGGATAAAATAACGCGGATATATCAATCAAGGGTTAACCGCGGTGATGGGCAACAGTCTGCGTTGCTTTTGCTGCGTTAGCCTGAAGATCAATGGACGCAGGGTTGTCTTGATAATGGCAACGGATGGTCGTAGCAATCACTTTTTTAGTTTGATCGTTTATAGGGCAGAGGCTCTGTTCGGGTAAAACTGCAAGAATGTTAGCTAATAGCTGGTTTTGGAGCGGTGGTAATTTTTTCTGCCACGCAGTGAGTAGGGGTTTATTAATGTTGGCTGGCAGTGAGGCTAAAATGCCAATATCGTTTTGATCATGGATGAGTAATCCTGAGGTTGTGCCGCGATCCAGTGTTAAGACTTGCAGAAAATATAAGGTGTGATAATCCAATTGTTGTTGGTAGTGTACTTCGGTGATGATAGCCGATTGTGTGACTGCTTGTTTGAGTAGTGTTAAGTAACAGTGAATGACCGCTTGCCCGAAAGCACCGGCAAACTCACTGTCAGCCTCAGGGCGGTCTGTTTGATAACCTTCAAGGTAAAAATGCGCAACGCCGCGGTGGCGTTTGAGTACCGGAATATAAAAATACTGGTCTCCTTGTGAACTCGCCTCTAAATAACTTTTGGAAGCGACGGTTTTAAGGCAGTTATTAAAGGTTTGTGTAGCGTGGGTGTCTTCAATAGCGGGATTTAAATCGGCCATTAAACGCCAGAACCCTGTTTTGTTCTTAAATTCTGTCCAACTAATGTGTAAATGTAAAGAAGGGGCTAATGGATTATCTGGGTGGATAATTGTTGAAAGGGCCGTTGCTGAGCCGAGTTTTTTGCTGGGTAAATCATCATAATGCACTTGTGAAATATTCACTGAACTTCGATTAAACAGCGGACCGGTTAAACCATAACGATTGCCACCGCCGTGGCTACCATGGTCACGAAGCCATTCAACGTTATGCGTTTCACACGGTGTTGCAACAGACCGGGCAACAGCGTCAAGACCGTCTACAAAAGATAATTGCAGGCGTGAAACGAGGCGGTAGGCATCGGTTGCCGAGCGTGACGCTGAGTAGACTAGGTTAGACATAAGGTTTACTGAAATTATTTTTATGGTGGGTGAAAGCGTTATTTTATCAGTGATTGGCGCTACGCTGAAAAACAAATGAAACCGTTATTTTGCTTTCCGAACAAATTTAAAACAACGGTTATAACAGACTCGGGTAATTGGACGATAGCATCGGCTTGGGCGACTATATCTTAAGCGTAACGATTATTTGTAACCTGACCCTTTTAAGACTTATCATGACCGTTATGAAACTGTTATTAATGACACCTCCCATGACCCAACTGAATACGCCATATCCGGCAACGGCGTATTTAACGGGTTTTTTAAAGGCACAGAACTATCAAGTCGCCCAGCGTGATGTAGCCATTGAGCTATTATTAAAAGTATTAACGCGATCCGGGCTATTGACGATTTATGAAATTATTGAGGAGCGCTTTGAAGCGATTGATGATCACGAATTGCCAGATGCTATTTATGCTTTTTTGGCTGATTTTCAGAGTTATGTGAATGGTGTTGAGCCAGCCGTTCGTTTTTTACAAGGCCAAGACCCGAGTTTAGCGATACGTATTGCATCCAGAACCTTTTTACCCGAAGGACCTCGATTCGATGTAATAGGCGATATGGAGTCTACGCAAGGTGACGTTCTGGGGGCAGCTTTTGGTCAACTGGGTGTTCAAGATAAAGCTAAGTTCTTAGCAACGTTATTTATTGATGATTTATGTGCCGTTATTCAAGAGGGTGTGGACCCCTTTTTTGAGGTGACCCGTTACGGTGAGCAACTGGCCGCTTCTAATCCGCAGTTCGATGATCTTTATGGGGAACTCCAGAATTGTTCCGGTTATTTAGACCGTCTCATGGAAGGATTAGTTAATGAGGCCCTAGAGCAAGAACAACCCAGTGTAGTGGGTATTACCGTTCCTTTTCCAGGGAATATGTTGGGTGCCTTAAAGATCGCTTATTTTTGTCGGTTAAAAAATCCAACGATCAAGATTGTTCTAGGCGGTGGTTTTGTCAATACGGAACTGCGGCAATTAAAGGAGCCGCGGCTTTTTGAGTATGTCGATTATATTTGTTTAGATGACGGGGAGCGGCCGTTATTAACCTTGTTAGAGTATCTACAAGGTGATCGCCAAGAATCTGAGTTAGTGCGCACTTTTTATTTAAAAAATGCACAAGTCCATTTTAATCAGAACCTAAGTTTGCATGATATTCCGCATAAATCAGTCGGGACACCGAGTTATGAGGGCTTACCCTTAAATCGTTATTTATCCTTGTGTGAAATGTTAAATCCGATGCACAGGATCTGGAGTGATGGACGTTGGAATAAACTAACCTTAGCGCATGGCTGTTATTGGGCACAATGTAGTTTTTGTGATATTAGTTTAAATTATATTGGCCAATATGATGAAGCCGGTGCCGATATTATTATTGAGCGTATTGAGGCCTTAATTGCTGAAACCGGGGTAACGGGGTTTCATTTTGTCGATGAAGCCGCTCCGCCTAAAGTTATGTTTGCTTTAGCTAGGCGGTTGATTGAGAGGAATTTAGTGATTAGTTGGTGGGGTAATATTCGATTTGAAAAAACATTTACGCCGGAAAAATGTCAGTTATTAGCGGACTCGGGGTGTATTGCGATTAGTGGCGGTCTTGAAGTTGCCTCAGATCGTTTATTAACCTTAATGAAAAAAGGGGTCACCGTAGAGCAGGTTGCAAGAGTGACCAAAGGTTTTGCCAATGCCGGTATTTTGGTGCATGCGTATTTGATGTATGGCTTTCCAACACAAACAGAACAAGAAACCGTAGACGCATTGGAGCGCGTTAGGCAATTAATGGCGCAAAATTGTATTCATTCTGCCTATTGGCATCGTTTTGCTGCAACGATACACAGCCCTGTGGGGCAGCAACCAGAAGACTACCAAATTACCTTAATCCCTAATGAGAATGTTTTGTTTGCCCAAAATGATATTCAGTATCAGGATTCTGTTAATACCGATCACCAACGTTTAGGCCTCGGTTTGAAAAAAGCCCTTTATAACTATATGCATGGAATAGGCTTTGATTATCCGGTAGAAACGTGGTTTGAAACACCTGTTAATAAGACAACGGTGCCATCCGATTTGATTGAGAAGGCGATTGCATTGATTGAACCGATACAAAATTCATATGAGAATGATTAAAACTTTAATGGAAAATGATGCCAAGGCAGGCACTGTCAGTTGGATAGGTATTCGTCCTGATAAAAAGAAACCGTTGCAAAGTTGTTCGATGGTTCAGGTTAATCCAAAGCAAGGTTTAGTCGGGGATCATTACAGTGCTAACAGTAAGAAGCGCCAAGTCACCTTGATTCAAGCAGAACATATTGCTGCACTCAATTCTTTTTTAGATCGTGAAATCACCCCTGAACAATTACGTAGGAATATTGTTGTTGAAGGCTTTAATTTATTGTCCTTAGCCAAAAAACGGTTTGAAATTGACGGGGTGGTTTTACAAATGACAGGCTTGTGCCATCCCTGTTCGCGTATGGAAGAAGTCTTAGGATACGGTGGTTATAATGCCCTGCGCGGTCACGGTGGAATTACCGCCACTGTGATAACGGCTGGTGAGATAAGGCGTGGTGCTAAAATCGTCAGCCTTGCTGACAGATAGTGAAGAGTAAAGAAGATTGTAATAACAGTTATACCCAGTACATCATTTAAGTCAGTTTATTATTCGCCGGATAATTGTAACGCTACAAGAGCCATCTAGACTAACAACTAGTTGAGAGGGTGGCTGTATCGTTTTGAAGGTCGTACACATAGTCAGCATTCATCATGAATAAATACCGCCCTTAGTTTTGTTGGTCAAAGTGTCTTTGGGGTTAGGTATGTCTTTATATAAACAATTATTGGTATTGGTTTCGTGTTTATTTTGCATGATCTTTAGTATTAATTATGCCGTGAGTGTTCATAACACTATGGAATATTTAGAGGTTGAGTCAAAGATTCACGCGCAAGATACGGCGACATCCTTAGGGTTGTCATTAAGCCCACACCTTGTAGCAGAGGATGTCTCGGTAGTAGAGACCATGATGAACTCCATTTTTGACCGGGGTTATTATAAAGAAATTAATTTAGTCGGTCCTGACGGTGAAATGATTGTGGCACTGAAAAATGACCACCCCATAGAGGGCGTACCGTCATGGTTTGTTGCGTTATTAGCCATGGAAACAGCCGTTGCTGAAAGTGAAATGAGTGCCGGTTGGGTCTTGGCCGGTGTCGTGGAAGTGACCATTAATCCAGGCGTTGCTTATTTAAAGCTCTATGAACAAGCGCAACATGCGGGAATGTTGTCTTTAGCGATGTTAGTGGTATCGGTCTTTATTTTATTTTTTATCTTGAAATATATTTTATTGCCATTGAAGAATATGGAGCAGTTGTCTTTGGCGATTGCTAAAGGTCACTTTGGCAGTATAGAAAAATTGCCACGAACTATTGAGTTTAAAAATGTGGTGATCGCAATGAACCTGATGTCCAGTAGGGTTAAGGGCATGATGGATGATTTAAACAGTAAATTAAAACGCATTGGGGAGGCCATTCAGCGCGATGAATTGACAGGATTGATTAAGAAAAATGGTTTTGATACCGCCTTGAAACAATTAATTTCATGTGACGTTAATGGTTTTGTTATTTTGATTAAGGTGGACGATTTAGCCGGTTTCGTCGAGCAACATGGTATGGCAACAACAGACCTTCTGTTAAAAGATTTTGCTAACGTATTAGCAGAAAAGACTCAAGATTCAGCACAGTTCTCAGTATCAGCCTATCGTTTTTATGGGGGGGAGTTTGCGTTGTTAGTTAAAGCGATTTCTGAGAGCCAAATCCTGGCATTGGCAAAGCAGATACAAGATGATTTTTTTATCTTAGGACAAAAATATAACAAAGCAGCGGTAGCGCATATGGGTATTACCCCGTTTAATTTTTTAGATGCTAACGATGATGTATTGAATGCAGCAGGCGAAGCTTTTGAAGAAGCTAAATTAATTGGGCTTAATGGCTTTTGCTTAAGAGACCGTATTGAACAAGCTAGAAACGTTGAACAGTGGCATACTTTAGTGGCAGAAATTATTAGTAATCATCACTATCAAGTCGATTATATTCAGCAAGTTAAAGCATTAAAGGGTAATAAAGCTATTTTGGAAGAAGCGTCGATTCAGGCGCAAACAGAATCTGGAGAGTTGATACCGGCGCGTATATTTGTCTCCATTGCGGAGAAATTTAATTTAATTACGGAGCTCGATAAAGGGGTCATTAATACCGTTATCAGTCAATACAAAAGTAACCCGAAGATGCATCCGATTGCTGTTAATTTATCGTTAGCTTCTATTCAGGATGTTGATTTTAGAAACTGGCTTAAACAATTGATGACAAAGAATAAGCAGTTACATCAACAGCTTGTTTTTAGTGTCTCAACATTTTCCATCGTCAAAGATATTAAGACTTACGAATCGTTTGTATCCTTTATCCATGATCATAACGGGTCAGTCATGTTAAAGCGTTTTGAAACCCACTCCATATCTATTGAACGGGTTAAGGATTTAAAACCGGATTATATTCGCTTGTCGAGAGATTTAAGTAATGACGTTCATAGCGATTCAGGTAAACAACAGTTTATTCAGTCGATGCAGGAATTAGGTCATTTACTCGGGGTCGTTGTGTTGGCCGAAAGTGTTAGAGATAAGCGTGATATTAATTATTTTAAAAAAGTAGGGTTTGCCGGGCTTAGTTTGAGTGACCTAGGCACTTAACGTTTATTTATGGTCTCTAGGGTAGGTTCTCTCAAATGGTTTTACGATTATTAATAGGGTCAGTGCTGTTTTATTGCCTCAGTGTTGCGGCACAAATAGATTTAACAACTCAATTAATACAACGCATAGAAGAAAAATTTGGTATGCCTGCGGCAAAAAGAGTCGTCACCTGGCGGGGATTGATGGCTGTTCAGCCGACGCAAACAGACCGCGAAATATTAACAAGGGTTAATGACTTTTTTAATCAGCGCACCCAATTTGTGGACGATAGTAAGCTCTGGAACGTTAAGGATTATTGGGCAACGCCCTTGGAGTTTCTAGTTAAAGGTGCCGGTGATTGTGAGGATTATGCCATTGCTAAATATTTTACCTTGAAGGCATTAGGGATTGACGATAAAAAGATGCGCTTAACCTATGTAAAGGCGCTTAAGTTAAATCAGGCACATATGGTGTTAACTTATTTTGAAACACCGCGTTCAGTGCCGTTGGTTTTGGATAATTTAGATACCGCTATTAAGCCGGCATTGCAACGAAAAGACTTATTACCCGTTTATAGTTTTAACGGTACCGGTTTGTGGTTGGCAAAAGCCCAAGGGCGCGGTAAAAAAGTGGGTCAGTCAAGTCGAGTCAATTTGTGGCGTGATTTAAATCTTCGTATGGAAAAGGTTAGTTTTTAGGTGTTTCTAGAGTAGCTATAGGTATTAGAAATATCACCAGTCGTGAGTAGTCATGGGCAATATTTTAATCTGATAGGCAATGATTCACACGCTGAAGCCTGATGGATAGGCGGGTAATAAAGGGAGGTAAGGCATGAGCTATCGGTAGGGGTTGATAAATCTGAACAGCTAAAACAGGGCTGGTGACAACCGCACTTGGGAATGGGGTCATACTAAGTATGAATGCTTGTTATTGGGCCTGGTGTCGGGAGGCTTAACAAGTATTTATCGCGACAGTAAAATTGGATTTGCTGATTTGTAGACTACGCTTCTCAACGAGTTGACCTAAAGTTGTTCACCTTAGCAGGGTCATATTTTATTTAATCTTAACGTCCACAGGGCGTAATTTTAATGGGGTCATGAAGGATTTTGAATCGTGTTTTTTTGAGCAGTTAAAACAGTCGGGAACGTTGTCCAACGCTGATTTGGCTAAGGCGTGTAATATGCAGGCCCGTACGTTGGATCATTCTTTATCACACTGGTTGATTAAGTTAGGCTTGTGTTCTGATGATGAGGTAGCCAAGACGTGGTCTAAGGTATTGGACTTACCGGTAGTGAATACCGCTGATTTTTCCGGGTATGACTTCACAGATTGTGAAGTTTCGGTAGACTTTCTAAAACATCATCATGTTGTTGGTTTAGCGGCGGACAGTGAATCTATTACCATTGCTGTCTGTGAAGGAAGTAGTGATTATATTGATAACGCTTTAAATTTGCTGACTGGCAAGAAAATCACTAAGAAAATTGCCCGTTTGTCAGAGATCGATGTATTTTTGCAAAAACAATTTAATCACACTGCAGATGCTGAAGGTATTGAACAAAGTCATGTCGATGTTGTGGACCTCAATGACGATGATTTAGAACATTTAAAGGATTTGGCAAGTGAGGCGCCGGTTATAAAAACGGTGAATCATATTTTGCAAAAGGCGGTTGAGGACCGTGCTTCAGATATTCATTTTGAACCCTTCGAGCGGGTATTAAAAATTCGTATGCGCATTGATGGCGTGTTATTTGAAGTAGAAGATTTGACTTCTGTATCGTCAGCCGCCGTATTATCACGCATTAAATTAATGGCCAAAATGAATATTGCAGAAAGGCGTTTACCTCAAGATGGGCGCATTAAATTTCAGGTGCAGGGAAAAGAATTAGATCTTCGAGTATCAACGATACCGACGTTGTTTGGTGAAAGTATTGTCATTCGGGTTTTGAGTCAATCGGCGGTCGCACTCGAGTTTTCGGTATTGGGTTTTAATGATAGCCATGCTCAACGGTTCATTGAAACGTTAACTGCGCCTAATGGGATTGTGTTGATAACAGGGCCTACCGGAAGTGGTAAGTCAACCACGCTCTATAGCGCATTAAAACGATTAAATAATGCGGCACGAAAAATAGTGACGGTAGAGGATCCGATTGAATATCAACTCAAAGGGATCAATCAAATTCAAGTGCAATCAAAAATTGGCTTGAGTTTTGCAAAAGCATTAAGAGCCATTCTTCGTCAGGACCCGGATGTCATTATGGTCGGTGAAATGCGTGATGTAGAAACTGCGCAGATAGCTGTGCAATCAGCATTAACCGGACACTTGGTGTTATCAACATTACATACCAATAATGCCAGTGCAGCGGTGACACGATTAATAGATATGGGCTTAGAACGGTATCTACTCACGTCGACAATCAATGGCATTTTAGCGCAGCGATTAGTCCGAAAATTATGCCCAGAATGTAAAGAGCCTTACGAAGGTTCTATTGAAATGAACGGCTATGTGCATGTAAACGATGATTCAAAAGAGGCGGTGAGCACCTTATACCGTGCGCGCGGCTGCCTGGAATGTCATGGCGTTGGTTACCGAGGCCGCATTGCTATTTTTGAGTTTTTGAAAATGTCAGAATCAATTTCCCATCTGCTGTTAGAACATGGCTCTGAGCGTCAAATTCAAGAGCAAGCCATTAAAGAAGGCATGCAATCGATGTATCTCGATGGCATGGCAAAAGCACGGCTGGGTATAACCACCGTGGAAGAAGTCTTGAGAGTAATCAGCGATAGTTAGCGATGCCATTTTATTCCTATAAACTCATTAATGGTCGAGGCGAAGTAGAAACAGGGACCCGGCATGCTAAAGGAGAAGAGGTTATCGTTCAGGCCTTACAGCGAAAAGGGTGTATTCCATTAGAGCTAAAGGTGGTACGTGAGCCTGGATGGCTGGCGTTAAAGGGTTCTCGTAAAAGCCAACGTATGAATCTAAGGCAGTTATTATTATTTACCAGTGAACTCACAGTGTTAGTCCAGTCAGGATTACCGTTAGATCAGTCACTGTTAATCGTGGCGCAATTAACCGAACAAGATGAACAGTTAAATACCCAAGTGTTGCAATTAGTGGATGATATCAACACCGGGCTGCCGTTATCAGAGGCGATGGGAAATCAACCCGAGTCATTTAATTCATTTTATTTAAGTATGGTAAAAGCCGGTGAGATGGGCGGTGATTTAGGCGGCTCTTTGAACAGTTTGACAGGACATTTAAAGAAAACCCAAGAGATTAAGCAGACAGTCATATCAGCGATTATTTATCCGGTTATTTTGGTCATCATGTCGGTTATTTCTATGGCGGTGATGTTGGTTTTCGTGGTACCCCAATTTAAACAAATGTTTGAAAATGCCGACCAGGCATTACCAGTCTTAACGCAAATAGTGTTAGCCGTAGCCGATGCAACACTACGTTATGGGTGGATTATGGTACCGCTTGTCATGGTGTTAGTTGGCGTTATCGGTATGCAGTTAAAAGACCCGAAAGGACAGGCAAGATGGGAGCGGCGGTTACTGAAAACTCCATTATTAGGGGAGATTATTATTAATAAGGAAGTGGCTGCATTTAGTCGAAGTCTTGAAACCTTATTGGTCAACGGGGTCCACATCGACAAGGCGTTGAGGTTAGTGAAAGACACGGTTAGTCACAGTCTGACGGCTGACTTAGTAAAACAAACCATCGGCCAGTTAAAAGAGGGCGGTAAATTATCTGAAACATTAATGGCCAGTGATTGGTTTCCAATTATGGCAGGGCAATTAATACGCGTGGGTGAGGAAACAGGCAATCTGGATGAAATGTTATCAAGGGTTGCTGAGTTGTATGAAAACGAAGTTCAAATAGCGATACAACGTCTATTGTCAATTTTAGAACCGTTATTGATAGTGGTATTAGGGTTAATTATTGGAACCATTATCGTGTCTATTTTGTTGGCTATTTTAAGTGTGAATGATTTAGCTTTTTAGAGGAATTGAATGATGCAGAGTATTAGAAATTCAGCAATAAAAGGGTTTACCTTATTGGAACTGTTAGTGGTTTTAGCCATTATTGCCTTGCTGATGGGAGTGGTTGGGCCCCAAGTGATGAAACATTTAGGAACCTCAAAAACCAAGGCCGTAAAAGTTCAAATAGAAGATCTGTCACTGGCATTGGATATGTACAAGTTAGATGTGGGTGTTTATCCATCAACAGAGCAAGGATTAGACGTTTTGGTCACAAAACCAGAAACAGTCATAAATTGGACCGGTCCATATTTACGAAAATCTTTCATACCTAAAGATGCTTGGGCCAATGAATATCACTATCAATATCCAGGCGATCATGGGCCGTTTGACTTATTTAGCTACGGGGCTGATAACACTGAGGGCGGAGAAAATGAAGATCAGGATATAAACAGTTGGGAATAAAATATTCAACGGATAGAGCGTCTGGTTTTACGATCATTGAATTGATCGTTGTATTGCTCATTGTGTTATTAGGGATGACAGTAGTCGGTGCTAATTTTTCAAAAGTAAGTCCTGCGCTACAGTTAAAAACCGTTGGCGGTGAAGTCGTTTCGGCATTACGTTTTGCAAGAACTCAGGCCGTCAGTACCCAACAGGCTGTTTCGGTGCGCTTTAATCTGTACGAAAATACTTATCAAGTACAAGGGCAGCAGCAGACTTTGAAACTACCTGAGGATTTAACGTTGAGTCTGGTTATTTTAACTAAAAATTATGCAGGAAATGAAATCGCATCAATCATTTTTTATAAAGACGGATCATCCAGTGGAGCCCAGGTGTTGTTGGAATTAGATAACCATAAAAAACAGATTGAAGTAAATTGGTTAACCGGAAAAATCACTAGGCTAGGGTCATAACATGAAGGGGATGGCCTTTAAAAGCGCTGGTTTTTCAATGATCGAAGTCTTGGTCGCTTTTTCCATGATGGCGATTACCACCATGGTCGTTATGAAAATATTCGCCACCGGATTGAGAAGCGCTGGCGTATCCGAAGATTATTTATTAGCCGCTCAATTGGCTAATGGCTTGTTAGAAAAGGTGAAGATTTCAGAGACCCAAGCCAGACCGGTGGTCAGTGGCATAAGTGCTGAAAAGTATCGCTGGCATATTTTAGAAAATGTTCTGGATCAAGGGTCAGTTAAGGATGGCGTGCACTTAAAGGAAGTGACGGTCCGTGTTGCTTGGGGGCGTACACCGTCAGAGCGCCAGATCGAATTAGTCAGGTTAATGTTAACGGAAGCCAATGAATAAAAGCGGAGCGAACCAAAAAGGATTTACACTGATAGAAGTGCTGATTGCAATGACCCTGTTTACTATTATGATGACCTTAGCTTTTAATGCGTTTAGTTTAGGGAATAAAAGTTGGGCCAGTATGAGTTCGCGTTCACAAAGGATGAATCTGATCGATATTGTTTATCGTTTTATCGATCAGAATTTATCTACCGTGGGAGGGCTATCGGTGGAGGATTTACCCTCAGACAGCGCGCAGTTTAGCGGTACTGAAGACCGCTTTACGTTTATAGGCCAACTCAAACACAATCCAGATCGAAAAGGGTGGCATGAATTTACCCTAGCATTTAATGCCAACGTAGGTGCGCTAACGGTTTCTCTACGCCCCTTTTATCCGAGAATTAATGTCCATGATTTACCCAGTGAGACGGTAGTTTTAGTCGACGATATAACCGATGTCACCGTGCACTATGCCACCGGTGCGGATAGTGAAACAAAATCAATATGGCGTGATCAGTGGCAAACAGAATCGCTCCCCAAAGGGGTGAAGTTACAATTGGCCTCAAAAGATGGTCGATACTGGCCGGAATGGGTTTTTGCTATAAAAATAGATGACTCAAGAGCTGATCGTTTAACCGATAACCTAACAGCGGTTATGGATTTATGATCGGTTTATTTGCGCCTAAGGATAAAGGCTTTGCCTTAATTGCGGTGATATGGATTTTAGTGTTATTGATAATGCTGGCGTTAAGTTTCACTAAAATTTTACGCCGGGAAAGTGATTTAGGCAGAACGGTTTTAAAAGGATTTCAACAACAAGCGTTTGCAGCGTCAGGGATCAGTGTGGCAAAAAAAATGTTAACGCTACCCGTCGGTGAACGTTGGATACCAGACGGGCGTATTTATAGCTTTAATTTTCAGGGCGCTGAAATTCGAGTTAGAGTTTTTTCAGAGCGAGGAAAAATAAATCTTAATACCGTCGACGAGGGATTATTAGACCGGGTTTTAATGCCTGCAATAGCCAGTGCAGATGAGCGCCAAACATTGGTTCAGGCGATTCTGGATTGGCGCGATTCGGACGATTACCTGCGTTTAAGAGGGGCTGAATATAAGCAATATGAACAATCGGGTTTATTGTATAGGCCCAACAATAGTTTGTTTTCCTCAGTACAACAATTGCAATGGGTTTTAGGAATGAGCGATGTTGTTTATGACTATTTAAGACCGTTATTCACCGTGTGGTCAAAAGGTAAGAAGGTCGACAGGGCGTTGGCCTCTGTTGACGTACTCAATGGTTTAGAGGGTCCTGAAAGTCATACCGTTATTGACCTTTATCAACAACGCATGCTAACGGTGGAAGAGGAGGTTAGTACGGGGCAAAGAAGGCGGGGTAGCGATAGAAATACTGAAGATCAGTACTATTCTCTGATCGCACAAGCAAAAGTCGGGTATCAACTGAGTAAAGGAATTGAAGCATTGGTAAAGACAAATAAAGCAGGGCTCAATAAACCAGCAGTGCATACCGTAATGTGGCAAGAGACCGATGCCTCACAATCTTTGTTTGTGACCGGGCTGGAACCCCTAGTGGTTTGGTATTCGCTATGAATTTACAGCAAGAAATTGAGTTTAAAGGTCTTAAACAATTTTTCCAGTGGTGGTTTTCAGAGCTGGAATTTTTAATTCCCGCCGTCATCAAGAAAGTTTTTTTCAGGCCTCAGATACAGCTTAATTTTGAACTGATAGATCAACAGTTAACAGTAACCCAATTAGCGCAACAATCCGCGGCAGCGGTGGTTAAATATTTTCCGTTAACCGAAGCAGGGCAGCAAGGTTTTGAACGCTGGATTTCAAAATTAAGAGCCGATAACGTAGTGCACTGTGTGTTTAAATTAAACCCCGGTCAGGCGATTGAAAAGACCTTGATTTTGCCGGCAGCAGCTAAAGATAATTTCAAACAACTGATCGGATATGAGCTCGCTCGGATTACCCCTTTTAACCCTCAACAAGTTTATTATGACGCCAAAATACTAACGTTACCTGATGACCCGCAAGTAAAGGTCTATTTAGTCGTAGTGCCAAGAAAGGTGGTAGATCAAGCCATGGCGTATTTAAAGGCATGGCAAATTCCAGTTAAACAGGTGTATTACACAGACGCTTCAGAAGTGACCGAAGCGGTTGCTTTGCAGTGTAATTTATTACCCGAAAGGCGGAAAATACCTAGGGTAAGCAATTGGCAGACATATGCGCATTTAGGGTTGTCTGCGCTGGTGGTGTTATTACTTGCAACGATTCTTTTTTTTCCGATGTTATCTCAGCAGTATTATTTGAAAAAAGTAAAGCAAGACGTTAATGCCGACCAAAAATCTATTTGGAAACTGAATTATGAGCAATCATCACTCAAGACCAAGATCGCCGATGCCAATCTTTTGATAGCCAAGAAAAAGTCGACGCCGGATGTGTTAGCGGTTCTCACTGAGTTAACAGCGCGTTTAGATAACGAAACTTATTTAGTGGGTTTTGTTTATAAAGAATCAGCGCTGAGTATTGAAGGTTATTCTGCGGTGGCATCCAGCCTGATTGCAACGCTGGAGGCATCAGCTATGTTAAAAGATGTCCATTTTTCGTCATCAGTTAAGCAAAATAAAAGAACCGGATTAGAACGATTTAAAATTAAAATGACAGTGCTCTCAACCTAGGTTAAGTTTATGGAAATCTCTGAGCGTGTTAAAGCCACTGGGTTAGTCATTCTTTGTTTGTTGGGGTTATTGGGGTTTGTGATCGTACCGGTGCTGACAACCACGCATGATTTATATCAAGAGCGGCACGATTTAGAGCAACGGCGGGTTAAAATTAAAGCCAGTGTTAATAAAAAGGATGCCGCATTACAACAAATAAAGATAAAGAAAAAAGAGCTGGCAGAAAGCGCCCTTTTTTATCCGTCTGTGACGCCGGCATTAGCATCGGCACAACTCCAAAAATCTTTGACCACATTAATAACCGAAGTGGGGGGAGAGTTATCGAGCACACAAGTCTTAGCCGTTGCCAAAGAAGGTCCTTTTAATAAAATCAGCCTGAGTGTAAAACTCGCTATGGATATTGTTTCTTTGCGCAAACTGTTGTATGAAATTGATACCACAACGCCTTTACTGTTTTTAACCGATTTAACTATCAAGCAGCGCCATAAGCGGTCTTCGAAATCACGTCAACAAACCAGATTAGAAGTCAGTTTAACGGTTGCCGGTTTTATGGAGCGATGAATTGATTATTTTGTCACGGTTAATCAGCGCATTAATATTGATTGTCGTTATCGAATGGGTTTTGTTGTTAGGGGATGATTATTGGCAGCAGTTTCAACCGCCGGTAACCGATCATTCGAGCCCAGAGTCTTGGGTATTAAATAAAATAGAACAACCGGTGCTAACAGCAAGTGATGAGATGATTGAGCGGCCGTTATTTCAAAAAGATAGAAAAAAGAGTGTGGTAGATATTTTAACGGATGCAAAGGGACCCGTGGGCGGTTCTTTTCCATGGAATTTGAAGGGCATTTATCATGATGGTACGGTTGTCAAAGCCATGTTGGTAACAAGTAGTGCCAAGCGTGAGGTGGTTAAGAAAGTGGTGGGTGATAAATTAGGTCATTGGACGATTGAGAAAATCACAGCGCAAAAGCTTTATTTAAGGAAGCAGGGGGTTATAAAAACGCTTGATCTGTTCGACCCTAAAAAAATCACACCGAAAAAAAGAACCGTTAAAAGAACCAATCGTCCTCAACGTTAAGCCTCGATTCAGGCCGGGTTAATGAATAGTCAACAAAGCTATTCTCATTTGTTTTGTTTGCTGAATTTTTCTCCAACTACGCTAGCAATAACCGTTTTATAAACTAGTTTAAGTAACCATAAATCGTTGAGTTTTTTTAGGTCTTTAGTTCCGTATTTTAACGATCTAACAACCCATACAAAAGGTGTTTTTTGTTGGCGCGAATACGGTTATAACGACCTGCATAATTTAAGGTTATCACTCATGGATCAATGGATATGGAAAACTTTCTTCTAAAAAGATTATGTGTTTTAGCCGTGTTATTGAGTTTGACCGGTTGTGAGATGCTGGGTCCAAAACCTATGCAAATGCTCAGTCTTATACCTGGCAACCAGAAGCCAAAAGAAAACCCAAGTGCTTTGGCGGATACAAAATTAATCACCCCTGAGCCCCCTGCAATAAAGAAAAAACCGTATCAATATTTTTTAACCCAAAGCACCCATAAACAGCCTGAATTAATGAGCGATGGCGTTAAAAATAAAGCGCAGGGGCAATTTCGGTTAAATTTTGAACAAGCGGATTTAAAAGAATTTGTACATGTTGTTTTAGAAGAGATGTTGGCTTTAAATTTCACGGTCAGTCCTCAAGTTAAAGGGACGGTTAATTTACAAACCACGCAGTTGATTAATAAAGAAGATTTATTATCGGTGCTGGAAATGGTGCTAGCCATGAACCATGCGGTTTTAATTAAAGAAAAGGGTTTGTATCAGGTATTACCGAGTACTGAGTCGGTCGGGCGAACAGCGGTTTTGGGCAAAGAGTCGTTGTCAGGGACGCACCACATGAAAATTGTTCCGATTCAATACACCGAGGCAGCCCAGATTGTCGAGGTAATAAAGCCGTTGTTTGCCGGCGGTAAGGACTTGTATGTTGATCATGCTAGAAATTTAGTACTGATCGCAGGGCCTTCTTTTCAAATAGCCAGAGCGCTGGAAATGGTGCGTTTATTTGATGTGCACCTTATGCAGGGGAAATCGTTTGCTTTGTTCCCTTTGGTCTATGTTGACCCTGAAAAAATGATCGAGGAATTGCATCAGGTGTTTGGTTTGAAAGCGGCGCAAAGCGATCCAGGTGCGTTACAGTTTTTAAGTATTGAGCGCTTAAATGCTGTCTTGGCGATTACCCGGCAGCCGCAATACCTAAAAAATACCGAGGACTGGATTTTAAGACTAGATCGGAGTAGTAGCACAACGTCAGGCGGGGTTAATGTCTATCGCGTACAACACATCGATGCGGTTAAGCTGGCTGAAACATTAACGAATATTTTTACCGGTCAATCGTTTTTAAATAACGGCGGCACAAAAGCTAATTTGGTGCGGGTTACCAATCGTAAACAACCACCGGCCTCGGTAAATAGTGCGTCAAAAGCGGTGAGTCAAATAGCATCGCAACAAGGGGCTATCCGTATTATTGCCGATGAGTCGACCAACAGTTTGATCGTGACGGCCAGTACCCAAGATTATCAGGTGGTTAAAAAGGTATTAAAACAATTAGATGTCATGCCCTTGCAAGTGATGATCGATGCAACGATCGTCTCGGTGAGTTTAACCGATGATCTTAAATACGGTGTGCGTTGGTATTTTAGTCATTTAAATGACCAGAATGTCACCGCTTTGAATGGTTTTGGCGACAGTTTGTTGCAAAGTGCATCGGCCTTAGCGGTTGGGGCCGCGACCGGTGGTTTTGGCTATGCCTTTGCCAGCGGTAATATTAAAGCGGTGTTGAATGCCGCAGCCACAGACAATAAAATTAATGTCATATCGACTCCCTCACTGATGGTATTAAATAATCAGGAGGCGTTAATACAGGTCGGTGATCAAGTGCCGATCCGTACCTCGGAGTCGACTAACACCAGTGGCGGTTCTAATCCGATTCAAACCAGTGCCATTCAAATGCGCGAAACCGGCGTGGTGTTGAAGGTTAAACCCCGTGTTAATGCCAATGGTTTGGTGACCCTGGCAATCAAGCAAAGCGTAGACCGGGCCATACCCACGGTGCAAAGTAATATCGATTCGCCGACGATCCAACAACGTAAGATCGAAAGTACCGTGGTGGTTCAAAGCGGTGAAACGATCATTTTAGGCGGTTTAATGGCCGAAAATGATGTGATCGATTATTCAGGGATTCCGGTATTACACAAGATACCGGTGCTGGGGGCTTTATTTGGCAGTACCACCAAAACCAAAGAGAAAACCGAGTTAATTGTTTTAATAACCCCCCGTGTGGTTGAAAACCGCTGGGATTCAAGAGCGATTACCCGAGAATTTAAGCAGAAATTACGGTTTGTTTTCCCAGACGTAAACAGTGAGCCGGTACAATACCCCGCTTTGATTGACAGTCCGTCATAGCGGTTGAGGATAAGATGGCGACTATTATTTTGCTCACCGAAGATGGGTTAAGGGTCGGCTTTTGGACCGATACCTTAACGTTACACCATCGTGTTCAACTAGTGGCGACGGTTCGAGAAGTTGAGGCGTTTAAACAGCATGTAAAGGTGGATCTGATTGTATTTGACTCGTTATTGTTACCGACAGTGACAGAAGAGATTGGCGCGTTAATGAGCCACGGTGAAAAATTGCTGATGCTGGGTGAAAACTGTTCGGAGCAATTACAAGTCTTAGTGATGATGCAGGAAATATCGGGTTATTCGGAAATTAATGTTGCCCCGGTATTGATCCACAAAACGATTAACGCGGTGTTAAACAATGAGATCTGGGTGCCGCGTCGGTTGATCCCGAAAGTCATCCATTTATTAGTACAGAAAAATAATAATCAACCGTTAACGAAAAACCCTATGTATCGTTCCTTGTCGTGTTTAACCGCAAGAGAACTAGAAGTGGTGGCTTTAGTGTATCAGGGACACAGTACGGCCAAAATGGCGGCACGGTTAACCATTTCGGAGCGGACCGTGAAGGCGCATTTAGGCGCGGTGTTTAGTAAGCTGAAAGTCAGTGGCCGGGTGAAGTTAATCTTGATGTTAAATGAGGTTAGAATCACTACTGACCCTTAGCGGTCGGGTGGTTTTATCTCTCGCAAAATGCAAAGTCTGATAACCCCCTTTAACCGTCTTTTTTTTACTATTCCCCGTAGGGTTAAAAAACCCGCCTCTAGTCCTTTAGTCCAATAGTTAAATATTCCCCTCTCTCTAGACTCTTCCTGTGTAGTTTTATTTTATAAAACTGCACAGGAAACTAATTTTGAAAAAATTTAAACTGATGTCGGGAGATAAAAAATGAAATATAATTTTAGGCTCAAGCCTTTAGCGGTATCCATCGGATTATCCTTAGTACTGACTCATACCGCATTTGCAGCGGAAGATAATCTAGAAATTGATATCGTCAACGGAAAAGCTGAAAACAGCAAAGGAAAAATAGCACAAATCAAAGCTGAAGCTGAAAGTGCTGATCAATATATTATAGATTTAATAAACAATATTACTCTAACACCTGGTCCTCAAGGAGATACAGGGGCTAAAGGAGATACAGGTCCAGCAGGTGCTGATGCTGCGGCAGGTGAGGTTTATTATTGGGGTGATACGGGCCCTGATGATGGAATAGTATTTTATGTCGATGGTTCCGGCCAACATGGTTTGGAAGCACAAGTAGGAGATTATAATAATGGTGAGGATCCGAGTCTGATTTGGCTTGCTGCTATCGAAGCTGCGGCATCGTATAACACCACCGTCATAACTGTTGAACTGGACTGTTCTACGACTATTTTTCCATCAACATCTAATTGCTGGCATTTACCTTCCAAGCTTGAACTGCAATATTTATATGAACAACATAACGTTGTGGGTGGTTTTGCTAGTAGCATCTACTGGAGTTCTACGCAGGGCAATAGTATCACCGCGTGGTCCCAGATCTTCACCAATGGCAGCCAGTACAGCAGCAGCAAGGGCGACGCCAAGGGAGTACGTGCTGTGCGGGCTTTTTAACTATTCATCTATTTAACTCTTTTCTTTCCCGCGGAGCGGGCGATTTTTTGGAGGCTTATGGCACTTTATTACGATTTACCGGTTTACCGGGATACTTATAAACTGATACTGAAGATTTTTGACGTGAGTAAAGATTTTCCCAAAGAGTATAAGTACACCTTAGGGCAAGATATGAAACGTGATGCCCTACAACTGGTGAGGAGTCTTTATCGTGCCAATAAGTCAACGCAAAAAAAAGAGTTGTTGGAACGTTTTTTAGATGAGTTTGAGTTAGTTAAGTTAGAAATACGCCTGTGTGTTGATTTAAAAGTCGTGTCCTTTAAAAAACAAGCCGAATTAACGGTGTTAATGGACAGCATAGGCAAACAGGTTACTGGTTGGCGTAATGCCAGCTCGTAAGACGCTGGAATTGCTGTTGTTACGGTGATAGCAAGTGAGCATGCTTTTGTTTAAAAGCGATAAAGGGACTGTTCATATTGAGCAGTTAAGCCAAGATAAGCGTGAGAGACCTTGCGTTTATTAAAACGCCTTTATAAAACGTTGTGGGTGGTTTTGCTAATAACAACTACTGGAGTTCTACGGAGAACAATAGTAACAACGCGTGGAACCAGAACAACAACAAGAACAACACCAACAGAGTACGTGCTGTTCGGGGTTTTAAACAAAGCTAACGATAGACACACCGGCAGCAACTGACCTTGTTGCCGGTGTTTTCGTACGGATTAAAGTCTATGCAACTGTCTTTATTTGATTTTGTATCAGAGGCCACGCCAGTTATCGCACTTGCCGACCTGTTTGAGGCCTATTCCCAGTGCCGTAGTAATAAACGCAACACCCTTAATGCCTTAGCGTTCGAAATGGATTATGAAGCTAATCTGCTTAAACTGTGCACTGAAATTAATGATGGCCGTTACCAGCCCGGTCAGTCTATTGCTTTTATTATTAACAAGCCGGTCAAGCGGGAAATATTCGCCGCCGACTTTCGTGACCGGGTAGTGCATCATCTGATCATCAATAAACTGAACCCTTTGTTTGAAAAATTTTTATCCATGACAGTTATGCCTGTCGCAAGGGCAAGGGCACGCATTTCGGCATACAGCGCATTGACCGGTTTATACGACAATGTTCTCATAATTACACACAGGATTGTTTTGTGCTAAAACTTGATATCAAGGGTTTTTTTATGCACATTAACAAAACGCTGTTGTTTGCTGAATTGCAGGACTTTATTGAGAAAAAATATCTAAAAAATGATAAATCCCTGCTGTTATCGCTGTGTCATTAGGTTATTTTTTACGACCCTTCCAAACACTGCATCATCAAAAGTAAGCGCAGTGCCTGGGATGGCTTGCCATCAGATAAGAGTTTGTTTCACTCGCCGGCGCAGTGTGGTTTACCGATAGGTAACCTGAGCAGCCAGGTTTTCGCCAACTTTTATATGAATGGTTTTGATCATTTTATTAAGCATGATTTGGAAATTCGCTATTATGGTCGCGATGTCGATGATTTTATTCTGGTGCATCAAAATAAAGATGTTTTGAAATCGCTTATTCCTGTTCTTAAGGCCAGACTACTAGAACATTTACAGCTGCGCTTACATCCCAACAAAATCTATTGGCAGCATTATTCAAAAGGCGTACAGTTTTTAGGTGCTGTCATCAAACCACACCGCATCTATATTACTAAGCGCACTCAGGGTAATTTTTATGATGCGATAAAAAAACAAAATGCGCAGGTTTTAGTGCAGAAACCCAACAAGCAGCAGCAGGCGGCTTTCCTAAGCAGTATGAATGCTTATCTGGGCATACTGAAGCACTACCAAACCTATAAGTTGCGCAAAAAATTGTTATTTAAAAATTTGGCCAGTAGATGGTGGAACTATGCTTATTTATCAGGAGGGATAGCCAAGTTTGTGTTGAAACAAAAAACCGCACCCTAAAATGTTGTTGTCGGTAATATTCAGAATCATGAGGTTAAAACGATTGCTGAAGGTTAGCAGTCGGGTAGTTTTATCTCTTGCAAAATGCAATGGCTGTTAACCTCCCTTGAACCGCCTTTTTTTACCGGGAGTGAATTTTTTTGTGCCGTGGGTCATGCTTTAAGTTATGGATTTAAAAACTTTTTTGTTTTTTATGCTATCCCCCATAGGGTTAAATAACCCGCCTCTAGTCCTTTAGTCCAATAGTTAAATATTCCCTCCCTCTCTAGACTCAACGTGTGACAGAGTTATTTGATAAATCTGAGGAGGGAACTAATTATGAAAAAATCACATAAACGAGATTGGACGTCCTATTCTTTTTTTATGCTTACAC
Source organism: Methylococcaceae bacterium (assembly GCA_012965425.1). Classification (GTDB taxonomy): domain Bacteria; phylum Pseudomonadota; class Gammaproteobacteria; order Methylococcales; family Methylomonadaceae; genus OPU3-GD-OMZ. Next base: position 13,071 of record DTSI01000133.1, on the reverse strand, counting down.
AAATAGTAAATTACGCAATGAAAATCAGGATTCCGAACCTCTCTGCTTTTTTATTAGCGTGTATTGTCGTGGGACAGGTTCACGCAGCAAATGTCACTATATCAAACATTAGTACTAATAATTTAGGATCGCCTGATGAAATTGCAGCAACAGGTAACTATGTGGTTAGAGAGTTAAGGTCAGACATTGTAGATACAACTAGTGTTACAACCGAAGGACTCGAGTCAACATTTAGCACTCACTTTCAATGGTTTATGGGTCATAAGGTTATACAACCTGAAGCTCCTGACTTTGCACTTATTTATTTAAGGGAAGTGGGTTATGAGATTAAGTTCACTGTGAATGATCCTGATGATGTAGGTTATAACATTGATGTTAATCATATTATTAGAGGCATAGCTTCAACATTCAATTCAGAATCTCCTCCCACTCAAATAAGTGCCGGTTTGTTACTTGGTCGAATTGATGATGGATCTAAAGCAGTATTAAGAATAGGTTTACATGTTTACGGTGGAGGTGTTGATAACGACGGAGATACGGTGGGAGAGTATAAGGAAGAAGTTATTAGTCATGAAAGAAACTTTTCTTCTCAAGCCTATTATGGAACAAAATATTTTACTATTAGTTTTAGTTCTCGACCATCTCCTGGAGGATCATCGGTTTTTCAAAACTATGGTGGAGGTGAGAATATTTTAAAATTTGGATTAGCGCCATTACATAATTCAAATGGTGACCTTTCTAGACCAAATTTCTTTTATGCAGATTACTCAGAAGCTGAAGATGATGTATCTTCAGATATGGGGCACAAGGTAAATATTAAGGTAACAGCATTAGATTATGCATTTATTGATACAGATAATGATGGGATATCAGATGAGGATGATAACTGTCCTTTAACTCCAAATAACGATCAATTGGACTCTGACCGTGATGAAGTAGGAGATGTTTGTGATAACTGTGTCGATGCATATAATCCAGATCAGATGGACACCGATGGAAATGGAATCGGTGACGAATGTGACTATTTAAACGCAGCACTTTTTATTGGTCCTGAAAGTTTAAATTGTAAAGGATCTCCTAAAAGTAAAGCAGTTCTTCCAATCCTAGTTCTTTCAGATGGAGAGTTTGAAGCCTCTTCAATAGATTTAAATTCATTGAGTGTTAATGATCAATACGTTTATGAAAAACATGATAGGTTGCATTTAAGTGACATTGATAATGATGGCGATGCAGATAGTACAATGCATCTATCGAGATCATCACTTTGTGATATTTTTAGTGGTGCAAGTAATGGGGATGAACTTGATCTGTTAATTGAAGGTTCATTACTAAATGGAAGACTTTTCCAAGGTGAATCAACAATTGAAATAAAGAAAAAATAAACTTTAAAATTAAGTTGAAACTAATACAGCTAACGTTAGACACACAGGCAGCAATTGATCTTGTTGCCTGTGTTTTCGTACGGATTAAAGTCTATGCAACTGTCTTTATTTGATTTTGTATCAGAGGCCACGCCAGTCATCGCACGTTCCGACAGAGTGCGGTTTACCGATAGGTAACCTGAGCAGCCAGGTTTTTGCCAACTTTTATATGAATGGCTTTGATCATTTTATTAAGCATGATTTGGAAATTCGCTATTATGGTCGCTATGTCGATAATTTTATTCTGGTGCATCAAGATAAAGATGTTTTGAAATCACTTATTCCTGTGATTAAGGCCAGATTACTAGAACATTTACAGCTGCGCTTACATCCCAACAAAATCTATTGGCAGCATTATTCAAAAGGCGTACAGTTTTTAGGTACTGTCATCAAACCACACCGCATCTATATTACTAAGCGCACTCAGGGCAATTTTTATGATGCGATTCAAAAACAAAATGCACAGGTTTTAGTGCAGAAACCCAGCAAGCAGAAGCAGGCGGCTTTCCTAAGCAGTATGAATGCTTATCTGGGCATACTGAAGCACTACAAAACCCATAAACTGCGCAAAAAATTGTTATTTAAAAATTTGGCCAGCAGATGGTGGAACTATGTTTATTTATCAGGAGGCATAGCCAAGTTTGTGTTGAAACAAAAAACCGCACACTAAAATGTTGTTGTCGGTAATATTCAGAATCATGATGTTAAAACGAATGGTGAATGTTAGCGACTGGGTAGTTTTATCTCTTGCAAAATGCAATGGCTGTTAATCTCCCTTGAACCGCCTTTTTTTACTGGGAGTGAATTTTTTTGTGCCGTGGGTCATGCTTTAAGTTATTGATTTAAAATCTTTTTTGTTTTTTATGCTATTCCCCATAGGGTTAAAAAACCCGCCTCTAGTCCTTTAATCCAATAGTTAAATATTCCCTTCTCTCTAGACTCTATCTTAACTATTTCAGCGGGAATAGGAATCAACCTAAGCACTTAAGGGTTAGGCCGCATCGGTTTAACCCAGGCATTAAGAAGAAGGTGTAAAGGGTTTTTAAAAAGAAAAATTCTTGAACGAGGTCGAAGATGAAAAAAATAGTAATGTTAATGGTAGTCAGTGCACTAGGATTTTCCGGTGCGCTATTAGCGGGTGATGATAATGATGAAGTTTGTAACGCTGTGATGGAGGCGATTGGTGGCCACGAAAATTTAACTGCACAATTAAATGCCTCTGTATTTGTTGGTGGTGAAGACCCAGATGATGATGACCCTTTAAATGATTATCTATCTAGTAATGGCGGTTTTGATTTAGAAATGTGGGCCACGGTGGTCGGGCCTGACGGTACCGTTTGTGCGGTGACCAAAACAGGCGAGGGGCTTAATGACCAATGGTTGGGCAGTCGGGTGATCTCGGCGCAAAAGGCCAATACTGCCATTGCGTTTGGTTTGCCAGGGTTAGCGTTATCAACGGCTAATTTATGGGCGCCTACACAGCCGGGCGGCTCGTTGTTTGGCCTACAATTCAGTAACCCAGTCGATACCAAAACAGCTTATAAAGGTAATGCTGGAAATTTTGGTCAACATAATGACCCTATGGTCAATCACCGTATCGGCGGGGTCAATGTTTTCGGCGGCGGTCTGGCGCTTTATACATTAGGCGATGGTGATGAGCCGAAATTGATCGGCGCGATTGGTGTCAGTGGTGACAGCTCGTGTGCCGACCATAACATTGCCTGGCGAGTTCGTGATGCGCTGGGGTTAGATTATGTCCCAAGCGGGGTTAATAGCGATGGTAGCGACAACATTATTTTTGACCTAGGCCTTGATGGGGTAAGTACGGGTGGTTTTGGTCATCCGGTGTGTACAGGAGCAGGCAATGTAGGTGTAAATGCTGGCATAGTTGGTGATCACCCTATTGAAATTGCTCCTTAGGAAAGCTAGAAAAATTGATCCACTTTAAATGAGCAGATTTGGGCCCGCGTAAAGTGGGCCTTTTTTTGCGCCTGAAAAAGACGCCTTGTTAACGCCCGTTTTTGCACTACAGTCATAGTCAATATGGCTAGATGCCGTATTATTTTATCAATAGTCTGGCTGTTAAAATAAATGATCGAAGCTCTGGTATTACCTGAACGTTTAGATTTGCCGACCGGTGAGGATTCACTGTTAGCGGCCCTGTTGTTTTTTGCAAAACACCACGGTCAGTCGGTGTCTGCCGAATCGTTAGTGGCAGGACTGCCGTTGGTGAATAACCAATTAACCCCTGAATTATTTATTCGTGCTGCCGCACGTGTGGGTTTAACCGCTAAATTAACCGAGCGGTCTTTAACAGCGGTGTCGGGGTTGGTCTTGCCTGCTGTTATTCAGTTAAAAGATAATCGTTCGGCGGTATTGTTAGCTGTTGATGAGCGCCAACGAACAGCCACTTTATATATCCCTGAAGCCGAAGGAAATATTGAAACCAGTTTAGATGAGTTGACTAAGGACTACAGTGGCAAACTATTCTTGGTGACTAAAGCCCACCGGTTTGATGAAAGAACACCTGAATTGCTAACGGTCCGTTCTCGCAGTTGGTTTTGGGGAACGTTATTAAGGTCTTGGCGCATTTATCGTGATGTATTGTTAGCCTCGTTGTTAATTAATCTCTTTGCCGTGGTCAGTCCTTTATACGTGATGAATGTCTATGACCGGGTGGTGCCCAATCAGGCAGTCGAAACCTTGATGGTGTTAACCTCAGGTGTTTTGATTGTTTATGTGTTTGATTTTATTCTTCGGACTTTGCGCGGTTATTGCATCGATATTGCCGGTAAGAAATCGGATGTGTTACTGTCGGCAGCGATTTTTGAACAAGTCTTAGGGATGAAGTTATCCAACCGGCCAGCCTCGGTCGGGGCCTTTGCCAACAATTTAAAAAACTTTGAAAGCGTTCGCGACTTTATTACCTCAGCAACCATTACCAGTGTGGTTGATTTACCCTTTGTTCTGGTGTTTTTAGCGGTTATTTATTGGGTCGGCGGTTGGTTGGTGGTTGTGCCTTTAGTTGGCGTTATTATTATTGCCTTATATAGCTTTTTTATCCAAGAACCCTTGCGAGAATCGGTGGATAAAACCATGCGCGAAACAGCGCAGAAAAATGCCACCTTAATAGAAAGTCTTAGCGCGTTAGAAACGATTAAAACACTCAATGCAGAAGGGCCGCTTCAAAGCCGTTGGGAGCGGGCGACTGGTTATATTGCTGATTGGGGGGTTAAATCTCGTTTGCTTTCCGCCTCAAGTACGACCGTGGCGACCGCAGTACAACAAATGGTTTCAACCGGCATGATTGTCTTCGGGGTCTATAGCATTATCGAAGGTGAATTAAGTATGGGGGGCTTAATCGCGGTGGTATTGTTATCGGCGCGGGTATTAGCGCCCATGGGCCAGGTGGCCGGATTAGCGACCCGCTATTATTACGCGAAGGCTGCGTTAATTGGCTTGAATGAAGTGATGGCTAAACCCCGGGAAAATCAGGAGCGGGAAACATTTATTCACCAAGGCGCACTATCAGGGCAAATCTCTTTTGAGAAAGTCGCGTTTAGTTATCCCAATGAACAACAGCAGTCGCTTAAAAATATTAGCATCACGATTAAGGCGGGCGAACGAGTAGGAATTATTGGTCGAGTGGGTTCGGGAAAAACCACCTTGCAACGATTGGTTTTGAATTTATATGAAGTTGACGATGGGGTGATTCGTATGGATGGGATTGATATTCGTCATAGGGACCCTGCACAATTGCGTAGCAACATCGGGCATGTCGGACAAGATCCGGTGTTATTTTTTGGTAGTTTAAAAGACAATATTACCTATGCTAACCCGTATGCCAGTGATGACGATGTGTTAAAGGCCGCGCAATTATCCGGGGCGGCAGAAATAGCCGCCAGCCATTCAGAAGGGTTTGATCTGCCCGTTGGGGAGCGGGGTGAACGGCTCTCCGGAGGACAACGCCAGTGCGTAGCATTAGCGCGGGCAATCTTGTCTAATCCGACCATTGTCTTGTTAGATGAACCCAGTAGTTCTTTAGACAAGCGCAGTGAAGATCAGCTGATTAATAATTTAAAACCTTTTTTAGAGGGTAAAACGGTTATTTTAAATACCCACCGAAATCCGTTATTAGCTTGGGTGGATCGGATCATTATTTTAGAGCAAGGCCAAGTCGTGGCCGACGGTCCTAAAGATGTGGTGTTAACGTCGCTGCAAATGCAACAGGGCACTTAATATGCATCCTAAAGTAATTGAAATTAAGCAAGCCCTAACCGAGCGTTTAGCCCGGCTGAGCCGTCGTGGCCGTGAGCAGTGGTTAGCACAAATGCTCGGCGATGAGCGTCCCTTGTCAGAACAAGATTACGCGCTGATTAATGCGCAAGATTATGGCTTTATGTCTGACCGTAGCGAAGCGATATTACTGCGCAGTCCACAGGGGGCACGTCAGTTGATCGTAATCGTTTTAGTGTTTGTCGTGGTCTTTATTATGTGGGCTAATTGGGCTGAAATTGATGAGGTGACAGTAGGGCAGGGCAAGGCCGTTCCGGCGCAACAATTGCAAGTGTTACAAAATATGGAAGGCGGTATTATTTCAGAAGTGTTAGTTAAAGCCGGCGATACGGTTGAAAAAGGGCAGATATTACTTCGGATCGATGACACGCAGTTTGCAGCGAGTTTAGAAGAAATTAATAAAAAGCTACAGGTCTTAACGGTTAGGAAATATCGTTTATTAGCCGAGATTGAGGAAAAGGCATTAGACTTTCCAGAAGACTTGGAACAAGACTTTACGGAAGTGGTCAAGCAAGAGCGGAATTTATATCTCGCCAGACATCAGGAACTGGAAGCGACCTTGTCGGCTTTTGAAAGCCAGATTAAGCAGATTAAACAACGCGCTATAGAAATTAACTCGCGTAAGGATTTTCTGGAAAAGAGCGTAGCACTCTCGCAAAAAGAGTTGGCAATGACCGCCCCCTTAGTTGCTAAAGGCGCTATTTCTGAAGTAGAGGTGATTCGGTTAGAAAAAAGTGTTAATGACGTGTTGGGAGAATTAGCCAGCGTTAAGCTGGAAATACCGCGCTTAGCGATGGAAGTTGAAGAATTAGAAGGCAAACGAGATGAACGCAAATTTCAGTTTAAGAATGAATCCCGTGAGCAACTCAATGCCATATTAGCCGATTACACCACGATTTCAGAAACCACAGTGGCAGCAAAAGACCGGGTCAAACGCACCGCCGTTCGCTCGCCAGTCAGAGGGGTTGTGCAGCGGGTTTTAGCCAATACCATCACCTCGGTCGTGCGCCCGGGTATGGATCTTATTGAAATCGTACCGTTGGATGAATCGTTGGTGGTTGAGGCTAAAATTAAGCCGACTGATATTGCCTTTATCCGGCCGAATCAGGATGTTGTCGTTAAGTTTACCGCCTATGACTTTACTATTTATGGCGGCTTAAAGGCTAAATTAGAGCATATCAGTCCGGATGCGGTGATTGAAGAAGACGAGAGTTTTTATTTAGTAAAGGTCAGAACGGATAAAAATCATTTAGGAACAGAGCAAGCGCCGTTAGCGATTATTCCAGGGATGGTAGCAACGGTGGATATTATTACCGGCAAGAAAACCATTATGGACTATTTATTAAAACCGGTATTAAGAGCAAAACAGCAAGCATTAAGAGAACGGTAGCGGCTTTTAACGTAAGCACTCAAAACCCTCAAAGGTATTAAAAAGCACCCTCTTGGTGCTATGCGGGTGTGTGCGTAATTTTTACCTAGCTCACGAAAATTCTTCCCTTTGGGTAATTTAAAGGAGTACTCTAACTGATTGTCTTTATTGAAAAAAGTTGGCAGCTAAAGCCTTGGAGGCGTTATATATTTACCACAATGGAGAAAACTAACTCTACGGCTGTAAATTTAAATTAACCCTTAATTTGTGAGGAAAGTAACGATGACTGAATTTCCGATTGATCTTGATGCTTATCAACCCATAGCGCTGGATGCTAATAATCCGGTACTGTCTGATGACCAACGAACGGCTTTAAAAGCAAATATACAACTTTGCCGCGACGCTTTAGTGTTTTTTACCGCCACAGGGGCGGCTCGTGGCGTTGGGGGTCATTCGGGGGGGCCGTTTGATACCGTGCCGGAAGTGATGATTATGGACGCCCTGTTTCGTGGTGCTAGCGATCAATACGTGCCCATTTTTTTTGATGAAGCAGGGCACCGTGTGGGTACCCAGTATTTAATGGCGGCACTGCACGGCGAGCTCCCGGTAGAGAACTTAATGCAGTATCGTGCAGCCCATTCACATTTACCCGGACATCCGGAATTAGGCTTTACCCCGGGGGTTAAATTTAGTTCGGGTCGGTTAGGGCATATGTGGCCCTATGTTAATGGGGTGGCTATGGCGAACCCGCGTAAAGTACTTTTTTGTTTAGGTTCAGACGGCTCACAACAAGAAGGCAACGATGCAGAAGCCGCGCGTTTGGCTGTGGCTCAAAATTTAAATGTAAAATTAATTATTGATGACAATGATGTCACCATTGCCGGTCACCCCTCTGATTATTTAACCGGGTTTACTGTCGCACAAACGCTGAGAGGGCATGGGGTGACCGTTTTAGAAGGCGACGGTGAAGATATTGATGATTTATATCAACGAATTTGTACGGCGGTTACCACCGATGGACCGGTTGCCGTGGTTAATAAACGGCCTATGTGTCCGGGGATTGAAGGCCTTGAGGGGTCAACCCATGGGCACGATGTGATTTCGGTTAAATTGGCAGTGGACTATTTAGAAGCCAATAATCAGCAAGCCTCAGCGGATTTGTTAAAAACCATAGAGGCGCCCAAACAAGAGAAAGACTTTTTAGGATCGGGGGATATTTGGGATGCGAACCGGGGCGTTTTTGGCGATGCAGTGGTGGATATTTTAGACCGTATGACAGAGTCTGAAAGAATAGATTCGGTGCGGGTGATTGACAGTGATCTTGAAGGCTCGTGCGGCCTCATTAAAATCCACAAAGCGTTTCCTGAGGTTTTTATTTCTTCAGGGATTATGGAGCGGGGTAATTTTTCCGCAGCGGCAGGCTTTGGTATGGAAGCCGGGAAACAAGGTATTTTTGGTACCTTTAGTGCCTTTTTGGAAATGTGTATTTCTGAAATTACCATGGCCCGACTCAATCATTCAAATGTGTTGAGTCATTATTCTCATTCGGGTATTGACGATATGGCTGATAATACCTGTCATTTTGGGTTAAACAATATGTTTGCCGATAATGGTTTAAGTGATGCGTATGATACCGGCTTGTATTTTCCGGCCGACCCGAACCAGATGCGTGCTTGTGTTGAAACAATCTTCTTTCAACCCGGCGTTCGTTTTGTTTTTTCAACCCGCTCAAAGGTACCTAATATTTTAGATACCGAAGGCAATGACTATTTTGGCTCAGGGTATCGCTTTATTGTCGGACAAGACGAAGTCATTCGAGAAGGGACCCAAGGCTATGTGGTCAGTTTTGGAGAGGCCTTATACCGTTCTTTAGATGCGGTAGAGCGTTTAAAAGCCGAAGGCATTGATGTCGGGTTAATCAACAAGCCCACGTTGAATATAATCGATGAAGAAATGATGGCTAAAATTGGCCAGTCGTCCATGGTGTTAGTGGTTGAATCATTTAACCGTAAAACCGGTTTAGGCAGTCGTTTCGGGTCGTGGTTGTTAGAACGTGGCCATGCACCGGCTTATGCGTACTTAGGCACGCATCAGGAAGGCTGTGGAGGTCTGTGGGAGCAGTTCCCACATCAGGGTATTGATCCGCAAGGGATTATCGCTAAGGTGAAAGAACTGCTCTAAAGCGCTTTTCGTTTAACGTTAAAAAGGGCACGGACAGTGCCCTTTTTTTATGTCTGAGAATAAGTGGCAAGAAGGTGCTGGGTTAATAAAGAAACTTAGCTTGGGTGAGTCTTTATCTTGTGTCGGCTAAGTATGGTCAGTCTGAATAATCCCGGTTAACGGCGACAACTGATCTCTAATACCCCGTCGGGTCATCATTTTGGCCAGCACGGGTTTAGGAAAGTCAGTAATCGTGATAATGTTCTTTTTTAAGAGAACTTCAATTAAATCATCAATCACTCGAATAAATTCTAAATCCGATTGCAATAAGTCTAAATAATTAGGTGTAGTGCTCTCAAGGTTTTTTAAAAACGCAATGACCTCATCAGAATTAATATTCATTTCTTCATCATGGTTGGCGCCAGATTCACTGTAGAGTGCAATGATTTTTTGCTGGCTGTTTCTGGTTACAAAGACCATCTGTTTTTCCTAAACTGAACAATACATAAACTATAGTTTAATTTTTATAAAGCCCTAATAAAGAGGCTGTTTTTTAACGGTCATAATTTTCAAATTGAGTCATATCTTAATTCCTAAAATCAAAATAATGGCATATTGCAACGCATAATGGTTGTTAACATAACAGTGTCCCTATAAAGAGTGTTGAGAGATCAGGCATAGGATATTATGGTGTAAAAATTGCACAAATTACCTTTTAGGAATAAATAACAAAATGTTGTTTAAGGGGTGAAGGGTTGCAATGTGAAGATAATAAAAACGATTTTTATCGGGGTTGTGGTGGGGTTCTTTCCGATTGTATCAATGGGAGAAACCTTGCATGAGGTGGCAGGCACGGTGTTATCGGCCCACCCAGATATTTTGCGCGAACAGGCGAATGTGTCCTCAGTCGAGCAAGCAAGACAAGGCGCTATCGGCGACTACCTACCAACGCTGGATTTAACCGGCGCTATTGGTCATGAAACCAGTTATGAGAAAAACCCCAATGGTAGCGATGTTAATTTAACCCGTTCAGAACTTTCCTTAGTGTTTAACCAAAACTTATTTAAAGGCTTTGGTTCGGATGCAGAATATGATCGCCAAGCAGCACGGCATAAAGCAGCGGCATTTAGCTTAAATGGAACCGCACAAAATATTCTCCTGCGGATGACAGCGGTTTATTTAGATGTCTTGCGCTATCAACGGATCTTAAAATTATCTGCAGAATTTGTAGAAGCACATAAAAAAATATTCACCCAGGTGCAAGCGCGGTTTAATTCCGGTGTTGGGAGTGATGCAGATAACGAGCAGGTACGGGTACGTTTAACCAATGCGCAATCAAACGAAATAGCAGCCAACAACAATTATCAAGATGCCTTAAGTCGCTATAAAGCAGTCGTTGGGGTAATGCCTAATCATTTACTACTCCCCTCACAGGTTGAAGGCTTACCGGACACGTTACTAGAGGCAATAGACAGTGGCTTTGAAAATCACCCGGTCTTAAAGTCGGCTAATGCAGATATTGAAGAAGGACAAGCACAGTACGAAGCGGCAAAAGCGCCTTATTACCCACAGCTTGATTTTGAAGTCGCAGGCAGTTGGGATGAAAACCAAGCCGGTTTTGACGGTAAAGACCATGATGTAACTATGTTGCTAAAACTGAAATATAACTTGTTCAATGGCACTAAAGATTTACACAAAAAACAAGAAACCGCACAGTTAGTTAATGTGGCTAAAAAAATTCGTGACCAAACCAAAAGAGAAGTCGAAGAAGGGCTGCGTTTATCGTGGCGAGCTTACGAGGCATTAGACAGGCAAATTCCTTATTTAACTGAGCGATTTATAGCCAGTGAGGCAACGTATGAGGGGTATGTCGAGCAATTTAAAATTGGCCGAAGAACCTTATTGGATATGCTCGACACCAAAAGTGAGGTCTATCAGGCAGAAGTCGATAAAGTCAATGCAGAGTATGACTACCACTACGCCCAATACCGCATTCTTAATGCCATAGGGTCGTTAGACACATACATTAAAAAACTAGCCGAAGGATCGAAAGTAACCGCTGACAATAAAGTAGTCGCGAAGGAGAGTTAAAATGGCCGAACCCACCCTAATAAAAACAGACCCAGACAGTGTTAGCGAGAACACAGAACCGCAAACCGATCGGGCGCAAGGTGTTAAGGGCGAACAAACCCAACAAAACCAAAAGGGGCTAGAAAGCACTGAGGGCGTAAAAGCAGTAGAGCCAGAGCCACTTGAAACAGATTCATTCCTAAATGCCTTAATCGAAAATAACCAAAATAAAGCACCGGCCCAAGAAACCAATCAGGCCGATGTCGAAGCCCTACAACAATTAATCGCAGAAGGGGCAGACCCAACCCAGTTGTTAGAGGAAACGGCAGCAGGGGAAGGTGAACCCACCGATGGCGGCGGGATATATATCCCAACCATCGATAGAACGGCAGAAGAAGTCTTAGCCGATACAGGATTTGATACAACGGCAACAGGATCAGTCAATGTAGTTGAGGAAGAATTGCTCTTAGATCCTAGAATACCAGTTTTGCCTGTCGTTTCTGTTTCTCTTGCGGAGGATGGGGCACTTGCAGTTACAGAAGGGTCAGGGTCTACAGTAACACTAGAAAATCCGGTGATTGTTGAAGGAAATGCAGTAAGTGTTCTGGAAGGAACCAGTGAAAGTACAAAACAGGTTACTTTTGTCATAAGTCTGAATAAGGTATTTGATAAGGGTGTACAGGTGACTTATGAGCTGCGTTCATTTTCAGCGGATAACCCTGAAGACTGGTTTAATGGTGACGTAATTAATACAGTTACCATCCCTACAGGAGAAACCACATTACTGGTCACAGTTGAGATAGTTGAAGATCATTTGGTCGAAGGTGATGAACAGTTTGATATTGTTTTAGTAGATGCAGTTAATGCGACCATAAATCCAGAGGTAAATTCAGTTGTTATTACCATTTATGATGATGATAACCTACCCGAAGCATTTAATGACAGCTATGTAACAGAAGAAGACACGCCGATAACTATTAGTACAGGCAGTGGCGTATTACTAAATGATACCGGTGCGGATAATGGTGAAGTATTAACTGTAACAGGTTTTGAGCAGCCTGCTAACGGTACTGTTACTTTGAATGAAGACGGTAGTTTTACTTATACACCCGCTGCTGACTTTAATGGTCAGGATAGTTTTACTTACGCCATGACAGATGGTTTTAATGGAGAGAGTTCGGCTACGGTTAGTATTAATGTTACTCCTGATTTGCCGACTGTCATTGTGGAAGGTACAGGCGTAGAAGGTACTACGGTGGAAGAAGGCAATTTTGCATTGTTTACTGTTAAATTGAGTGAAGCGCATGAAAGTGCTTTAACCGTTGACTTGAGTTTAACCAATGGTACTGCGGATGACAGTGATTATGACACAACTCAGTTTTTCGATATTAATGGTAATCCTATTGGTAACAGTGTTACGTTTGCAGTCGGTGTGACCAGTATTGATGTTTATGTACAGACTATAGAAAATGATCCAGATGGCGAGGCGCTTGAAAATTATACGGTGACAGCGACATTAGCGGGTAGTAATAGTGCTAGTGTGTTGGGTGGCATTACTGATCCTGCTTTGCCACCGCCACCGCCACCGCCACCTGATCCGACTATCAACATTGGCGATGCATCGACGGTAGAAGAAGGTAATGTCTTGGCTTATACCGTTACCTTAAATGGTGCAAGTGATACGGTGGTGACCACGAACTTGAACATTAGTGGTGGTACAGCGACAGGAGGTGATGGCACGGACTCGTCACATAA
>DTSI01000132.1:5328-22157 GCA_012965425.1 Methylococcaceae bacterium | reverse complement strand
GTTGGATGGGAGTACAGGCTTTCGTCTGGACGGAGTGGGTTCGGGTGATTACAGCGGCCGTTCAGTCAGCAATGCGGGTGATGTCAATAACGATGGCTATGATGATGTGATTGTAGGATCTTATGGGGCAGACCCCAATGGCAGTAGTGTCTCTGGCGAGAGCTATGTCGTCTTTGGTAAGGCCAGTGGCTGGAATGCTAGCCTAGACCTGTCATCACTAGATGGCTCTAATGGATTTCGCCTCGATGGGGTAGATGTGTATGATAGGAGTGGCTTTTCGGTCAGCAATGCAGGTGATGTCAATAACGATGGTTATGATGATGTCATAATCGGGGCCTATGCGGGGGGCAGCGGTTCTGGCGAGAGCTATGTCGTCTTTGGTAAGTCCAGTGGATGGAGTGCTAGTATGGACCTGTCATCACTAGATGGTAGTAATGGCTTTCGCCTAGACGGCGTGGATGCTGATGATTACAGCGGCCATTCAGTCAGTAGTGCTGGCGATGTCAATAACGATGGCTATGATGATGTCATAATCGGAGCCTATCAGGCAGACCCTAATGGCAGTGCCTCTGGCGAGAGTTATGTGGTCTTTGGTAAACCAATCGCCTCCTTTGGCACACTGAATTTCAACAACCTGAATCTCGTTGAAGGCGACCGAATTACCTTGTCTATTACCGGAGGAACCCAAGTGCAAGGCGTTGTCGGTAGCACCGGGTTAAACACCCTCTTAACTTCATTAGCATCCAGTGCCGCGTCACAAACCAGCCTTTTCAGCGGGGCATCAGCCAGTGGCGGCGTTTTAACACTAAACGCTCTAACCAGCGGCGCACCCCTTGCTAATGTGACTGTCTCCTTAGAAAGTAGCGCCAATATACTGGCGAATAATTCAATACACACAGCAAGCAATGCCGCTACCGCCTTATCAACGATTGACACCAGCATCAGCAACATTAATAGCCAGCGCTCACTACTTGGAGCCTTTCAAAATAGACTAGGCCATATAGCCGCCAACCTGACCCATCAATCTATCAATACCGAGATTGCCCGGTCCAAAATTGAAGATGCGGATTACGCCACGGAAACAGCCTCGTTAATCAAACAACAAATTATGCAATCGGCATCGATGGCGATGTTAAGTCAGGCACATGTATCGAAACTAGGGGTGTTATCACTGTTGAGGGGGTGAAGAATTTAACTAAAAATTAACATGACGAATTAAACAGTACTCACATACCCACCACGCTTCAATTACCCCTTTATCAAAACGCTTCAACCACGAGGCAGCCATCTTCCTAATCGCCCTAGCCTAATCTCTAGCGGGGGTGCCCGGGGGTCTCAGAGGCTTTTATCGGCCCCGATAACACCATTAATATGGCGCCACCATCACAACGCACCAAGACCCTCAACCCCATTCCTGCCACATCACTAACACCCGACCACACGATGTAATAAAACAGCCGGAACCGTTTACTGTGGCTGCCAGGGTCTACTAACACCACTTACTTTATTGTTTTTAAACAACAGACTAGCAGGGTAATCTCCCTATAAGTACAGCCTCCAACAGCCCCAATAGAGAGGGGGAAATGACGGCGAAATAGCTTCGCGCCTAGCGCAAGGCCGCCAAGCCCGATGAGACGGATGAGACCGATTACCCAGCTCTCAGACGAGAGCCACCATGGTAATATCTCACAATACAAAGCCGCTAAGAACCCCTTCCTAGCACCCAGAGCCTAGATGTCACCACCGATGTGAAACTGACCCCCCTAAACACTACGGCCCAAGTCCTATGATCAATACTGACGGCAACCTAGCGCCTAGCGCGAGGCTTTATGAACGGGTCTACCGGTCTGTGTTCGTAGCAACATAGAATCGAGGCGCTTGGCTACTAGTCACGATGCGCTGTAATCAATCCGCTGTACGACCGCTTGCTGTTTGCCAGAAAGTACCTACGGGGTTGTTACGTAGCGGCCTGGGTCTTCGCGCATCATTCGATAAACCTTAAAGGCGTTTTTTCATGTACGATTAGCTGACTACAATTGACTCAGAGGATTATCTTGGACGACCTCGACAATGAATACGAAAAAGCCTTCCGTGAATTTTCCATAGAACTTCCTGAACTGGAAAACAAACTGGACGAACTAGAAAAAATACAACCAGAAGACATGGCCGCACGGCGAGAGAAAATAACCTCCGTAAACCACCTCAAATCCCGAATAGCTGAAATTAAGGGTTCACCAATTGACCCGAACGATATACCACCGTGGGAACCCTCTGCCGACCCGCAGCCTTCACAATCAATAAAAAGAGAATACAACAAGCAAAAAACACAGGAAATGTATCGAGATTGGCAAAAAGAATACAAAGACATGAAGCACAAACGCCCAACTCTTTCTGACTCCGATATAGCAAAAATTATTGCAAAAAAAGACATAGCACGAGGTAAGAGTACTGAAACCATCCGAAAAAACATGAAAAAATAGAAGAAAGTTGGGCGAACATGTAATCGCCCAAATCGCCCAACTTAACCAATTGTTTTTAAAAGGTAATTTTTTCGACCTCCTTTAGCCTCCCCTCTAATTACCAATCGACCCAAACTGGTAAACGCCCGTTCTACAAGACTTTCCAACATTCCCGCATCTATTCGCACCCTCTTTTAACGCCCAAATCGCCCAATTAATATCCCCTCAAGGCTACAAGAAGTGGCCGGTTATTACGTAACTAAGAGGACTTTATTGTGGAAAAAGCTAAAACCAAAGACCAACCGTCTACCAACCCTTTTGACCCCGCCAATTTAAAGCTGTCTCAAAACTATGGCGCCAGTGCCGGTGTTAAAAAACTCACCACCACCATACCGGTACGGAAACCCGGGAAACAGGACTATGTCCGGGTTCATCCAGATCCTGCTTACCATATTGAAACCGCTGTCCTAGAATTTAAAGAAGAGCGCGAAACCTTTCTGGTCGCACCCGAGTTGTGGGATGAATTACCCGGCGAACTGACACCAAAAGCATTGTTCACCACCATCAACCGGCAAAAAGTGGTCTCTCTCTGGCCTATCAGACTTCCCGGAGAAGATGGCCGAATTGATGAATGGAATGAAAGTGCCATGGAAGCCGCTACGTTAGCGCAAAAACAGTGGGTGCGCGTTTCAGCCAATATGAGTCTCGGGGCTTATGATGTTTATCAGGCTACCGGAGAAATACCCGAACCCGAGTGGCCAGAACTGGATCTAGGGCAAATCCTTGAGATTGCTTTTAAGGGACGGTTTATTAAGGACTCTGATCACCCGGCTCTTAAACGGTTACGAGGAGAATAACACCATGACCTCATTAACTGATTTTAAAGAGGTCTGGTTGGTGGATTTCGAGTATACAGCGCCTTCGGGCGCTGTACCTGAAGTCCGCTGTATGGTTGCACTAGAATACTTTTCAGGACGGAAAATACGTTTGTGGATTGATGAAATAGCAAAACTAAATCAGCCACCTTATAACATTGGCAAAGATGCCCTTTTCGTCGCCTATTACGCCAGTGCTGAATTCAACTGTCATCTGGCCCTAGGTTGGGAGTTACCTTGTTATGTGCTGGATTTATTTGTTGAATTTAGGAACACCACCAATGGGCTTGCAACCCCTTGTGGAGCTGGTTTAGTCGGTGCTTTAACTTATTACGGTCTTAGCTCAATTGAGGCCGCAGATAAAGCCTCAATGCGAGAACTGGCCATTCGGGCTGGACATTATTCTAATCAGGAAAAGGCAAAGCTTTTAGATTACTGTGAAAGCGATGTTGATGCTTTAAAGCGTTTACTGCCTGTCATGTTGCCCCACATTGATTTACCCCGAGCAATCCTACGGGGGCGTTACATGAAAGCGGTTGCGCAGATAGAACATGCCGGCATCCCTATAGATCAAGACACTCTAAATCGTCTGGAAATGCATTGGAAGACCATTCAAGATCAGCTGATTGCGGAAGTTGATCAACACTACGGTGTCTATGAGGGACGAACCTTTAAAGCACAGCGCTTTGCGGACTGGCTAATCAGTAACAATATCCCTTGGCCGGTATTGCCTAGCAGCAAATTGGACCTCAAAGATAATACCTTCAAGGACATGGCAAGGACCTTCCCTCAAATAGCGCCTTTACGAGAATTACGCATCGCTTTATCGCAAATGCGCCTTTCTGAATTAGCTGTAGGGCCTGACGATCGTAACCGGTGTCTACTCTCCCCTTTTCGTTCCCGAACCGGTCGCAATCAACCCAGCAATACCCGATTCATTTTTGGGCCAGCAGTCTGGTTCCGGTGCCTCATTAAACCCAAGCAAGGTTTTGGGTCAGCCTACATTGACTGGAGCCAACAGGAATTTGGTATCGCAGCGGCATTATCTAATGACCCGTTAATGAAAGAGGCCTACTCTTCCGGTGACCCTTACCTTAGTTTTGCCATCCAAGCCGGTGCCGTACCCTCTGATGCAACAAAAAAGACCCATAAAGCCGAACGGGAACAGTTTAAAGCCTGTGTGCTAGCGGTCCAGTACGGTATGGGAGCAGAGTCGTTAAGTCTGCGTATTAATCAGCCGGTGATACGCGCCAGAGAACTGTTACGTCTGCACCGTGATACCTATCGGGTCTTCTGGCGATGGTCTGAAGACGGTCTTAATTACGCCATGTTATACAACAAACTCTGGACCGTATTCGGCTGGACCTTACAACTTAACGCAAATCCCAACCCAAGGTCGTTAAGTAACTTTCCAATGCAAGCCAACGGGGCCGAAATGCTCAGACTGGCTTGCTGTCTGGTCACCGAAGCCGGTATCACGGTTTGTGCGCCGATTCACGATGCTCTGCTGATTGAAGCACCACTGGATCAGTTAGATGCTCATATTCAAAAGACACAAGCACTGATGGCTGAGGCCAGTTCCATTGTGTTGGACGGCTTCGCACTACGCTCAGATGTCGATATTGTTCGCTATCCAGATCGCTACCGTGATGAACGAGGAACTCAAATGTGGGAAACAGTCTCAAGAATTCTTGATGATTTGGAAACCCAACCTGTGCGTTCATGCACATCCCACCTGTGCGCCAGCGCACTCTAACCTGTGCATGAGCGCACACCCGTCTCCTCTTATATTCTTATGATTGTATCTTAAATAATTATGACCCCTATAGACATAGCACAACTGACATTACCTAAGGGCAAAGTAGTCAAGACTAAACCCAAAAGAAAACTACCTCGTCATCAAGGGAATGAACATTTTATTAAAGGTCCCATTCCATTAGATTGGATAGCAATGGCTGCACAATTACCCGGTAAGTCCTGTCAGGTGGGCAATGCCCTTTGGTATCTGGCAGGACTTAATAACTCAGTGCCGACCATCAAACTCACCCAGACTGTTCTCAATAAATTTGGTGTCACCAGGCACTGTAAATACCGAGCATTGCGGTGTTTAGAGCAAGCAAAATTGATTACTTTGAACAGGACCCATGGCAAGAACCCAACGGTCACGATTCTACCGGCTTCTAAGGGCGAATAAGGTGAAAACGTTGACTTTGAATGAGGCAACAGCCCTGTTGAAAATGCACCCGCAGACAGTGTTACAGCGCGCTCGAAGCGGTGACATCCCGGCTGCTAAACCCGGTAAATGCTGGGTTTTTATTGAAGAAGACTTGATTAATTGGATTAGATCGCAGTACCCTACAAGACAGCAGAATGTAGGGCAAGGAGGATACCCTGCATGCTCTTTAAAAGAAAAAACAGTCAATACTGGTGGTACAAGTTTACCGACCCCAGTGGCCGCGCAGTACGCAACTCTACTAAAACTACCGACAAGCGAAAAGCACGGGAGTTAGCAGACAAGCATAAGGCGTTGCTATGGGATCAGGTCCAGTTGGGGCACCGACCCATTTATCTCTGGGAAGATGCTGTCGTTAAATGGTTATCTGAAACCGACAAAAAATCAGTCGGTGATGATGTTGCCATGTTTCGGTTCATTCACCCTTTTTTCGAAGGACTTCCTTTGGAGAAGGTGACTCGCACCGAGATAGAAAAGGTCATAACAGCCAAGTCCAAGACAGCCAGTTCTGCCCGGGTCAATCGGATTACTGCGTTAATTAGAGCAGTACTTCGTAAAGCCGAACGGGAATGGGAGTGGATCGACAAGGCACCGGCTATCCGCCGCCTTAAAGAACCGGGTAAACGAATCCGTTGGATTACTCAAGCCGAGGCTGAGCGATTATTTACGGAACTCCCAGACCATCTGGAACCAATGGCGCGGTTTAGTCTGGCGACCGGGCTTCGTGAAGCTAATGTTACTGGGTTGCAGTGGGACCAGGTCGATCTACAACGTAAAGTCGCTTGGATACACCCTGATCAAGCCAAAGCAAGAAGGGCCATTGGCATTCCACTCAATGAAGATGCAGTTACCGTTATTCGCCAAAACATTGGCAATCACGATACCCACGTTTTTACACGAAATGGGAAAACCGTTAAAAAAGCGGGGTCAACTGCCTGGAAAAAGGCCTTAAAAAGCGCTGGGATTGAGAACTTCCGGTGGCATGATCTACGGCACACTTGGGCCAGTTGGCACGTTCAAAACGGGACACCGTTAAATATCTTACAGGAACTGGGTGGATGGAGTTCTTATGAGATGGTTCTTCGTTATGCGCACCTAGCGCCGGAGCATTTAGCGGAGTATGCCGCCAACATTTCCTGCAATAGTGGGCACATTTTTGGGCACATAACAACAGGAGGCATAAAAAAATCAGTTGCTATAAACAGATAACTGACTGATTTTAAATGATAAACATGGTGGGTCGTGACGGATTCGAACCGTCGACCATCGCATTAAAAGTGCGGTGCTCTACCAGCTGAGCTAACGACCCATGAAGAACAGACTATTATATATAAATTTAAAATAGTTGGCAAGAAATATGCTACCTCCAGGACTCTATTGACATCGTCCAATCTAGCAATTACGTTCCTGGTAACAGGTATTATCCTCAATCCCTGCTACTTTAAAGCCTTCTGCTCGAAGCCGACATGATTCACAAACCCTGCAAGCAAGACCGTACTGATCGGCCGAATAACATGAAACGGTCATTGAATAATCAACACCCACTTCAACACCCTTTCGAATAATTTCTGCCTTACTCAAGTCAATTAATGGCGTATGAATCTTAAAATTATCGCCTTCAACGCTGGCCTTCGTTGCCACGTTAGCAAGTGTTTGAAATGCACTAATAAATTCAGGTCGACAATCAGGGTAGCCTGAATAATCAACCGCATTAACACCGATAAATATATCAGTGCAATGTAAAACTTCGCCCCACCCCAAAGCAAACGATAAGAAAATGGTATTTCGTGCAGGCACATAAGTCACCGGAATACCTTCCTGAGGCGAATCAGGTACGGCGATCTTGTTATCTGTGAGTGCTGAACCCCCAATAGAACCCAACCCCATATCAATAACTTTATGCTCAACAACATTATAAGCTACCGCAATGTTATGTGCGGCCACTAACTCTGAATTATGACGCTGCCCATAGTCAAAACTTAGCGCATAACACCTATAGCCCTGACTCTTAGCAAGCGCTAAAACAGTGATAGAATCGAGCCCACCTGATAATAAGATAATTGCTTTCTTTTTCACAATTTAACTGTTGGTTATTTGCCTGGGGTATCACCCCAAAGTAGTTTATGTAATTGCACCTGAAATCGAACCGGAAGTTGATCTCGAAGTATTTTATTCGCCAAGTCAGCAGGGTCTTGCCGCCCCATAATTGGAGAAAACAGAACCTCACAAAAATCTGGTAACCTGTATTTAACTATTTGTTCTTTGGACCATTCATAATCCTGCTCATCACCAATAACAAATTTGACCTGATCCTTTTGTGTTAAATACGCCAAATTTTCATAGCGGTTACGGTGATCCTCTTGTGAACTAGGGACTTTTATATCCATAACCTTCACAACCGAGCTATTCACTTTTTCTAGGTCTATCGCCCCACTGGTTTCCAGCGATACACTATAGCCCTTATCAACCAATGAATCCAAAAGCTCCACACACCCCGCTTGCGCCATAGGTTCACCCCCGGTCACCGTGACATAACCCGTATCATAGCGAGATACTTCCGTGATGATATCCTCAACGGTCATTTTCTCTCCACCATGAAACGCGTAGGCGGTATCACAATAACTACAGCGCAAAGGGCAGCCCGTTAAACGAACAAACACGGTCGGTAGCCCAACGCAATTTGACTCTCCTTGCAACGAATAAAAAATTTCGGTAATACGGATCATATTTTTACGGGGTGTTTTTTAATTCAACTAATTTCTTTGCCGCTAAATGACCTGCCGTCGATCCCGGATAACTAATGGTTACTTGGGTTAGAAAAACCCTAGCCTTATCAATCTCATTTTGCTCAACCGCTAAATAACTACGCTTAAGTAAAGCAACAGGTATCTGGGAACTGGAAGGATATTTCAGTATTAGCGATTCAAATGCTTTATCCGCTAATTCAAACGTCTGATTGACCAAATAAGCCTCTGCTAACCAAAATTGGGATTGATCGGCATACTGACCATCGGGGTAGGCCGTTAAATACGCCTGAAACAAATCAACAGCATAATCGGCAAAACCATTACGTAAAACGCCATAAGCCTGTTGAAAGTCTAACTCCTCTGTATCCAAAACGCCATTACGACTAACCCAAGGCTCAGGTAAAAGCTCTCTCAACTCATCATATGGTTGGGGAGGGGATTTCTCTGACTCATCCACATCATCAGAAACACTTTCTTCTGGCTTATCAATGGCCACATCATTTATTCCAGATGAGAACTTATCTTCTAAATCATCGCTCACAAAACCTGTACTCGCGACTAAGGAACTGACAACCGTTCTGCTTTCGCTTGGTATTCGCTGATTTCCAAACTGATCAATAACATAAGCTTGCGTCTCAACCAGTCCTCTTAACTCTTGCAGCTCTTGTTGCAATTGTTCCAAACGACCCAAAATCTCATACAACTTAGCATCCTTGCCTAAATGTACGCTCTTATAGCTAACTGGAGTAATCAGTTCTTCGTCAACTGTTTGCTCCAAAGCAATAACATCATATGAATCTTCAAGCTCATCAACAACAATGGATTCTTCATCAACCAGTAGTTCCGGAGCGGCCAAACTCTCGCCACTCACATGGCTATGGCTAACTGGAGCAATCAGCGCGTCCTCAACTGCTTGCTCCAAAGCGTTAACATCATCATATGAATCTTCAAACTCTTCATCAACAATAACGGACTTTTCAGCAACCCGTAGCTCCGGTGCAGCGTAACTCTCGCCACTCACCACCAATAGCAAAGACCAGAGTAAGTAGACCATCATGCTTTATTATCTACGATTGCGCCTGATAGGTGATTTCAACGCGACGATTTAATTGCCAAGCAGCCTGATCATGGCCTTCTGCGCTAGGCTTCATTTCACCGTAACTGATTATTTCAATTTGCTCCGGGAAAACACCCTGCATCTCAAGCATTCTGGCAACCGCTTTAGCACGGCGTTCACTCAAAGCAACATTGTATTCGGGCGAACCTCTTTCATCAGCATGCCCTTCTAAAATCACTCGTTGCGCAGAATTCGCAACCAAATACTGTGCATGGGCCGTTACCACTTCAGCAAAAACAGGCTGCACCTCACTACTGTCAAACATAAAATAAATAACTGACTTTGACAAGAGACTATCTGGATCATTAAATTCCCCTCCCATCAATGAGCCATTGGTAATTTCTTCTAAATCACCTAAACGTTCATCCCGAATTTCACCGTCCTCAGAATAACCACTGGTCACAGCATCACTACCAAAAGCACCACCTGTTTTCTCATTAAGAGAGCTACAGCCCGCCAGAAAAACCACTAAGGAACAAACCATTACCCACTGCAAACATACTTTCATATTTAATATCCTCTGTATAAACTAATACCTTAAAATCCAAATTTTT
The DNA here is from genome assembly GCA_012965425.1 of Methylococcaceae bacterium. Lineage (GTDB taxonomy): Bacteria > Pseudomonadota > Gammaproteobacteria > Methylococcales > Methylomonadaceae > OPU3-GD-OMZ. The sequence goes on along the minus strand of DTSI01000132.1, from coordinate 12,172 downwards.
TACGGTGACCAGGCCGGTTCTCGAACGTCACCGTTATCGAAAGTTAACACCTGATTCATTCTACCATCAACTGAAATAGCCGACAGAACGCCTCTATCGTTCATGATTTTAGCATATAAAACCATACCACTATTGGCTGAAAAAGTTGGCGACTCATCCAGGGGCCCTTTCGTTAATATCGAGTATGCCTTTGTCGCCCTATCCATAATAGCAATACGATAATCACCGCGATTACCGTGCACCATTAGCAACTTACGCCCATCTTTAGAAAAACTACCGCGCGCATTATAATCACCTTGATAAGTCAATCTTTTAGCCGAACCACCACTACTTGGGATGATATATAACTGCGGTTTCCCACCTCGATCGGACGTAAAGACTATTTGCCGACCATCAGGCGACCACGCCGGCTCGGTATCAATCGCATAACTTTTGGTTAATTTCTGCCAAGAGCGATTATTAAGGTCAACCACATAAATATCCGGACTACCGTCTTTAGAGAGGGTTATTGCTAACTGCGAGCCATCAGGCGACCACGCCGGTGCACCGTTGATCCCTCGACCTGCGGGAATTTTACTGCGCTTACCGGTTGCCAATGTTTGGATGAAAATACGGTGTTTCTTTTTCTCAAATGAAACATAAGCGATTTTTTTGCCATCAGGCGACCATGCCGGGGACATGATAGGTTCTATTGATGAGGCGATAACCTTAGGATTAAAACCATCAGAATCAGCCACTTTTAGCTGATAAATACGCATTCGCTTGCTCTTTCTCTTCTGCGTCACATAGGCAATACGAGAATTAAAGACGCCTTGAAGTCCGGTAAGCTCCTCATAAACCAAATCACTAATCCGGTGCACTGTTCGCCTAAGCCCGCGAGCCGTAGCCGGCAAACGATAACCCAATAATTGCTTACCCCGATAAACGTCAAATAATTTAAACTCGATAATAAACCGGTCCTGATTTTGCCTTATTTCGCCAATCACTAAATAATCCTGCGCTAAGGCACGCCAGTTTCCCAGTTTAATTGCTTCTGTACGACTGGGTTTATCAATCATATCCCGCACCGGCAGGGTTTTAAAATGACCACTACGCGTTAAATCTGCACTCACAATACTTGCCACATTGATGGGCGCATGACCTGACACGCCACGCCAGGCAAAAGGCACAACGGCAACCGGTATTGCCGATTTTGTCCCACCAGTGATCTGTATCGTTAATTCAGCTGATGCCGAATGACTAAAAAAGACGAGCATTGCTAGCCACAAAACAATTATTTTTTTCAGCTTTCTTATTATCATAAAATCAACCTGCACTTATTGCGGATTAAAAATAAAACTAAACACTTTAAATTTTTGGAAAATTAACGGATCCGCAGGCACCGGTAACGGTGACGCCTTCCTAACAGCATTCTCAGCTGAACGGTCAAAAATAGCATTACCACTGCTCTCTATAACCTGTGCCCTTTTCACCGCCCCCCCTGCAATCAGTTGCACACGTATAGTACATGTCAAACCATTACTGATGGCACTGGGCCGAGTCCAGTTGCGTTTAACCTGACGTTCAATACGAATCATGGCACGGGTAATTTCCGATTCTTCATATTTCTGCCGGGCTATACGTTCCCGCTTTGCTTCTGCTACTTTTCTTTTTGCTTCCGCTTTAGCCTTTCGTTTCGCTTCTGCGGATTTCTTTTTACGCTCTAAGGCTGCTTTTTCTTTTTTAAGCTTGGCCAATGCTGCCTTTTGTTTATCTTGGCTTTTCTTTAACTCCGTCTTCTCTCGTAATGCTTTTTGCTTTTGTTTTTTTAATGCTGCCAAAGCCTTTTTTTCTTTTTCCGTCGCCTTCGCTGACTTTGATTGCTGATCTTTAATACGCTTTTCTTCCAAAAGCCGTTGTTTTTTTAATCGCTTCAGTTTTTTCTCTTCTGCACGCACTTTCTTAGCTAATGCTTTCTTTCGAGCTACCTCATTAGCCTGTTGCTTTTTTTCCTTTGCTTTTAAACGCTCCACTTCCTGAAGAACTTGCGCCTCATCTAAAGCCTCAGCCTGAATAATTTCAGGCACTGCAGGTAATGGTCTTACCGTAGGTTCACTGGACAAACTCACCGTAAAAACACCCAATATCAGCACATGCAATAACACGGAATAAGATAAAGGCTTAAAATTACTATAAAAATCAAACATATTAGAACGCTAGCTTAATAGGCATTGTATGGACTGGTCATCAACCCAACACTGGGAACGTTTGCCTTCTTTAACGCGGCCATAACATTGACTACCCTTCCATAATTGACCGACTCATCGCCTCTAATCAATACTTTGGTTTCAGGTTTATAACGTAAAACGGCTGCCACGCGGATTAAAAGTTCTTCCGCCGTCACTAATTCATCTTGACCACCCCCTATACTGAGAAAATATTGTCCATCTTTATCAATAGAAACAACCGTAGGCGGCGTATTATCCTGAGCGACTGTTTTAGCCTGCGCCTTGGGCAAATCGACCTCAACACCCGTTTGTAGTAACGGCGCTGTTACCATAAAAATAATCAACAACACCAAAGTCACATCAATGTAAGGCACGACATTGATTTCAGCCATCGGTTTGCGTCGCCCCACAAGTCGCCTCATTACTTGTGTACCTGACGTTGCAACAAGACCACAAATTCTTCTACAAACAAGTCATAACGCCCGGAAAGACGGTCCAACTGATTAGAAAACCGATTATAAGCCACAACCGCTGGAATCGCAGCAAACAAACCCATGGCCGTGGCAATCAACGCCTCAGCAATTCCCGGCGCCACCTGCGCCAACGTCGCTTGCTGGGCATTCCCTAAAGACCTGAAAGAATTCATAATCCCCCAAACCGTCCCAAACAACCCAACATAAGGACTGGTAGAGCCCACCGTTGCCAAAAATGACAACCGTGCATCCAGCAACTCTAACTCTCGAGATAATTCAATACGCATGGCCCGTTGGGCATTTTCCACCGCAATCACACCGTTACGATCACTTTTTTGTTGTAATCGTGAGAACTCCCGGTAGCCGGCAATAAAAACATTCTCTATCCCTTCAGCCTCCACTCCGTGCGTTGTCAAATTCCGGTAAAGATCGCTTAGGTCCATCCCAGACCAAAACAACCCTTCAAATTCATCCGCGATCTTAGTCGCCTTATTTAACTCTTTACGCTTGGAAAAAATAATCGCCCACGAAGCAATAGAAGCCACCAACAACACCAGCATGACGAACTGTACGGTGAAACTCGCTTCCAAAATTAAATTAAAAATAGACAGATCGGCATTCATGATTTTAATTTCCCTAATAATTCACTTGGAATAACTTTTGGCTTTAAGGTATCAGCGGCCAAACAACCAATACGTATTTCACCGGCACACAAAACCGTATCAGCCCGTGATACGACTTGTTTAAACAACAAACTAACCGGTTTAACTTTTACAATCTCAGCACTCACCTGCAAGTACTCATTAAATCGTGCCGGACTCAAGTAATCAACCTTAACCGAACGAACCACAAAAATAATATTCTCAGTAGCAATCAGCTCATCTTGCTCATAACCTAACTGACGCAGCATTTCGGTACGCGCACGCTCAAAGAAACGTAAATAATTGGCATAAAAGACCACGCCACCGGCATCGGTATCTTCGTAATAAACCCGAATCGGCCATTGAAATAATTCAGTCAATTAAATATATCCTCATCTTTCTGAGTCTCTGCAGGTAACTTCAAACCCAAATGCTGATAGGCTTTACCGGTAACCACGCGTCCTCTGGGTGTCCGCATCATAAAGCCTTGTTGAATCAAATAAGGTTCCAACACATCTTCGATGGTTCCACGTTCTTCACTCAGGGCTGCTGCTAAACTATCCAAACCAACCGGACCGCCGGAAAAGTTTTCAATCATCGTTCGCAATAATTTATGATCCATCGCATCTAAACCACTTTGATCAACATTCAACATCGTCAACGCTTGCTGGGCAATTTCTACAGTCACTTGGCCATCGGCTTTAACTTCAGAAAAATCCCTGACGCGTCGTAATAACCGGTTAGCAATCCTCGGTGTTCCACGGGCACAACGCGCAATTTCGTAGGCCCCCTCAGGCACGATATTCATCCGCAGAATCTTGGCTGACCGGGTAACAATCTCTGCCAATTCAGACACCGTATAAAACTCAAGCCGTTGAACAATACCAAAACGATCTCGTAATGGTGATGTTAATAATCCGGCGCGTGTCGTTGCACCCACTAAAGTAAAGGGGGGTAAATCTAATTTAATCGAACGAGCCGCCGGACCTTCACCGATCATAATATCAATCTGATAATCTTCCATCGCTGGATAAAGCACTTCTTCAATCGCAGGACTCAAGCGATGAATCTCATCAATAAACAATACATCATGGGCTTCTAAATTAGTCAACAAAGCGGCTAAATCACCGGCTTTATCAAGAACGGGACCTGATGTTTGCCGAATATTGACAGCCATTTCTGTAGCAATAATATTAGCCAATGTTGTTTTGCCCAAGCCTGGCGGTCCAAAAATCAAAACATGATCTAAGGCCTCACTACGCCCTTTAGCGGCAGTAATGAAAATATCCATCTGGGTTCGTAATTCAGTTTGACCAATATAATCTTGCAGCCGACGCGGCCGAATAGCCCTATCAACGCGCTCTTCATCTATATTACCAAGCGCACTAATCGGACGATCACTGTCAATAAAACCGGTCATCTAACCGCTCCTTGCAAGGCATGACGAATAATTTCTTCGCACGACAACGTATCGCCTGAGACTGCTTGAATCATTCGGGATGCATCCTGGGGTTTGTAACCTAAAGCAATCAAGGCACTGGTCGCCTCTTGTTTGGGATTAGAAGACGGCTGACTAACTTCAGAACCGGGTGCTGGCGAGATATTAACGTCCCCAATTGCGGACAGGCGATCGCGCATTTCTATAATTAATCGTTCTGCTGTTTTCTTACCAATCCCCGGCAAACGAACCAGTGAAGGGACATCATTATCCTGTATGCATTGCTGAAACTGCTCAACACTCAAGCCAGACAAAATAGTAAGAGCCAGCTTTGCACCGACCCCATTAACCTTAACTAAGGTACGAAAAAGCAATCGATCACGTTCAGTAGAAAAACCATATAAAATATGCGCATCCTCACGAATAGCCAAATGCGTATAAAGTAAGATCTCATCACCGACTGCAGGTAATGAATAAAACGTTGTCATGGGCGCTTCAATTTCATAACCCACCCCGTTAACTTCAAGCGCTAAAAAGGGTGGCGATTTTAAAACCAGTTTACCCCTCAAAAAACCGATCATGGCTAGTATCCCGCTTGTTTGAGTTTTCTTGCAGTTTGGGCATGATGACTATGACACATCGCAATCGCTAACGCATCACTCGCATCGAGCTGAATATCGCCCCGCACCTGCAATAAAAATTTGACCATATGCTGCACTTGACTTTTATCAGCATTCCCTTTACCAACCAGCGCTTGCTTTACTGCACGCGCGGCGTATTCAAAAACCGGCATCCCTTGAACCTGAACGGCACAAATAGCCGCCCCTCTGGCTTGCCCTAATTTCAATGCTGAATCAGCATTCTTATGCATGAATACTTGTTCTATCGCCATCTGATCAGGTGAAAACTGTGACACAATCTCAGTCACACCATCAAAAATCTCTTTCAATCTATCCGGAAAATAAGCGGCCTTAATACGAATACTGCCACTGGCAATATAACGTTGTTTACCGGCTTTATCTTCAATAATGCCATATCCGGTAATCCGCGACCCAGGATCAATACCAAGAATAAACACTACGAATACCTTTCTTTAATTAAGCTGCGCCAAAACTTCTTCGCTGATATCCGCATTAGAATACACGTTCTGAACATCATCTAAATCTTCGAGTCGTTCCAATAATCTGAGCATTTGCTCTGCCGTTTTAATATTCAGAACAGTTGCCGTTGTCGCTTGTCGGGTCACTTCCCATGTCTCAGGAATCAACTGTGCAGCAATCATCGCCTCCTTCACAGTAAAGTAATCCTCCGGTGTAGTCATAACATCAAGAGTCCCATCCTCATGACTAATCACATCATCAGCACCGGCTTCTAATGCCGCTTCCATGACCGCATCTTCATCAACAGAATTGCTGTAACTCAAAACCCCTACTTTATTAAACAAATAAGCCACCGATCCATCGGTTCCTAAATTCCCGCCCGCTTTCGAAAAGGCATGACGAACTTCAGCAACCGTCCGGTTACGATTGTCAGTCAAACATTCCACCATCACCGCCGTGCCACCAGGGCCATAACCCTCATAAAGGACCTCCTCATAGTTAACACCGTCCTGTGAACCCGATGCTTTCTTAATCGTCGTTTCGATGGTGTCTCGCTTCATATTAGCGGTGAGCGCTTTATCCATTGCTGAACGAAGCGACGGATTATTGACCGGATCTACACCTTTTTTCGCGGCAACAAAAATCTCACGAATCAATTTAGTAAACAACTTCCCTCTTTTGGCATCCTGAGCACCTTTTCTGTGCCTAATATTTGCCCATTTACTGTGTCCGGCCATAACTGTCTCTGAAATATTTAAAATCAATAAAGTATATCATTTTCTTTTTCCAACTCGAACGCTCGTCCTCAGTGAATCAAATCCATTAAGGGTGTTAACGAGTCCCCTTCAAAAAAATAATCCGCGCCTTGGCGTACAGCCAAACGATTAACCACGCCCCCAAAACCAATGAAACTAGCGCCCGCTTGCTTACTTTCCAAATCGGTCTGACCGTCGCCAACCATCACCATATCAAGCCCGTTAGGATT
>DTSI01000132.1:0-5318 GCA_012965425.1 Methylococcaceae bacterium | reverse complement strand
GCTGCACACATCCGCCTTACCGCCGCTACGCGCCAACGGTGAGTCCTCATCGAAACCGCGATAAGAACCATCGGGTGCAAAATAAAGTTCAACCGCATGCACATTTTCATCCGGCAAACCCAATTTTCTCGCCATCGGTAAAATAGCCTGGCGAATGCCACCGCTAATAATGTGTACGGTTTTATTCTGCGCCAATAACTGTTCAAAAAGCACTTCAACACCCGGAACACTTTCAGTGATATAACGCTCGGCCAGCCACTCCATTGCTGCTGTATCCGGACGAATTAATGCTAACCGTTGCCCATAAACCGACTCCAATGCCACCTGACCATTCATTGCTAAATGGGTCAACTCAGCCATTTGCTGACCCATTCCACTGCGAACACCTAATTCATCAATACCTTCAAGCCGGCTTAAGGTACTGTCAAAATCAAAGCCAACAATTGAGTAAGCCGGTTTTAGACTCATAGCTGAATCTGTGAAACTTTATGGACACTGGGAACATTATTCAACGCAGCCAGCAAGCCTTCGTCCAGCGTTTCAGAAATACCGATGACCGCCATCGCTGTTCGACCTTCTTCTTGTGAACCCACTTGCATTCTTGAAATATTAATGCGTGCTTCACTTAAAACCCCTGCAATGGCGGCAATAACCCCCGGCTGATCATCATGCGGGGTAATCAGCAAGGTACCTTCCGGAACAACCTCCACTTCAAAATCATCAATACGGACCAACCGTGGGTGACACCCCCCCAATAAAGTACCTGACAGTTCGATCGACTCGCCGCCGAACCAACCGGTTAAGCGAATTAATGACAAATAATCATGGGTTTCGTCTGAACGGGTTTCTGCCAATGAAATACCTTGACGTTTGGCAAGATCAGTCACATTAACCCGGTTCACCGGAATTGAAAGTTGCTGATCTAAAATACCCACTAAAGCTTCCACTGATATAGGGTGATTAGGAACTTCCCCCGCCTTACCAAAACAAGCAATTTCAACTCGCTCAATCGGCTTAGTCGCCATATTAGCCAACATTTTTCCTAAAATATTAGATAACTTCATGAATGGCTGGCATTTACTCAACTCTTCTGCGGAAACACGCGGTAAATTCAAGGCATTAACCGCCTCGCCTGTGGTAAAAAATGTGGCGGCCTGACGGGCAATTTCAATACTAACAGCATCTTGAGCCTCAAATGTTGAGGCCCCTAAATGCGGTGTAAAAACGATATTATCCAAAGTCAATAACGGTGAATCTTCAGGCGGCTCATTTTCATAAACGTCCAGTGCTGCACCGGCGACCTGACCGTCCTTCAGGGCGGCATAAAGTGCGGCTTCATCAATTAAACCACCGCGCGCACAGTTCACAATACGCACGTCCTTTTTCATTTTAGCAAATTGCGTAGCACCAATAATGCCACGCGTTTTATCGTTCATCGGACAGTGCAGCGTCAAATAATCAGCTTCAGCAATCAACGTATCAAAATCAACCGGTTCAACACCTAACTCTTTAAAGCGTTCAGGCGTTACAAAAGGGTCATATGCAATCACACGCATTCTCAAACCTAAACCACGCTGAGAAACAATACGTCCAATCGTACCAAAACCAAAAACGGCCAAGGTCTTATGCGCCAATTCTGTCCCCATTAACTTAGAGCGTTCCCATTTCCCCGCTCGGATTGACCGGTCTGCTTCCGGTAAATGTCGGCTCAAAGACATCATATGCGCTACCGCCAATTCTGCCGTTGTCGTCGCATTCGCATCCGGGGTATTCATAACAATAACCCCCCGCTCAGTGGCTACCTTAACATCAATATTATCCACACCAATACCGGCCCGGCCGATCAGTTTAAGTTTTTTAGCTGCATCCAAGACCTTTTCTGTCACCTTCGTTGCGCTACGAATCAGTAACGCATCATAGTCACCAATGATCTGGCAGAGTTGCTCTTCATTAAGACCTGTTTCAATATGGATCTGGATGTCAGGGTTTTCATTGAGCAGGTTAATCCCTGCTTCTGATAATTTATCGGAGATAAGAATTTTGTTCATGCGTGATTACAATTTAGGTAAAAAAATAATGAGTAAAGCTGCATATTCTAACAGTTTTGCTATAATTGCTGCATTGATTTTGGAAAGTAAACACACAAAAAAGCTATTCTCTACTGAAAACTAAAGACAATACAATTGAAAAAAAAAGAATTAATTGTTGGCCTATTCCTTTTCGCTCTGATTTCTACCTCAATCTGGGCTTGGCTGCAAGCAGGTAAACCCAAAGCACCGGACACAACCTTTGCAACCATTACCGGAGAAATGCTGCCGCTAAACACCTTATCCGGTAAAGCCGTTATTGTTACTTTCTGGGCAACCTCCTGCCCGGGTTGCATGCAAGAAATACCTCACCTTATTGAACTTTATCAGCAATACCACAGCCAAGGTCTTGAAATCATTGCCGTCGCCATGTCCTATGACCGTCCTGACCAGGTGATTGCAATGGCAAAAAACAAAAAAATGCCTTATAAGATAGCGCTGGATACGAGAGGCTTAAATGCCAAAGCCTTTGGGGATATCCGGTTAACCCCGACCACCTTTCTCATTTCACCGACTCAAACCATCGAATTGCATAAACTCGGTAATTTTGACACGAACGCTCTCAAAGAACGCATTAACAAATTACTTTAAGGAATCACTATGCTCTGGCTTAAAGCACTTCACCTTATTTTCATGGTCACTTGGTTTGCTGGTTTATTTTATTTACCCAGATTATACGTTTACCATGCGATGGCAGAAGACCAAACCAGCATTGACCGATTTAAAATCATGGAACGAAAGCTATTGCTTGGCATCATGACACCCGGCATGCTCTTGACCCTCGGCTTTGGTCTTTGGATGCTCAAAGACTACGCCTGGGCAATCTATGCCGCCAGTGGTTGGTTACATCTAAAACTAACCTTAATTGCCGGACTGGTCATTTTTCACGGCTTTTGTATTCAATGGTGGCTTGATTTCAGAAATGATCAAAACAATCGCAGCCACCAATTCTTTCGTTGGATGAATGAAATTCCAGTATTCTTTCTTTTCGCCATTATGATCCTCGCGGTTGTAAAACCTTTTTAATAACACTTCCCTGTGCCCTGTTCTTTTCCGCGTAAACCGCCGATAACGAACCGTAACGCTTTTAAATTAAGCCCCCTTTCCTTAAGTTAAAAACGCCATGCCTCCGGTTACCCCGTTGTCTCTGCTCTACCTTGCCGTTCCTGCTGCATTATCGGGGATGTTAAACAACGCCTTCAAGGTGATCGACCAGTATGCGGTACAAGGCTTAGGCACTGAGGCTCAGGCGGCGATCGCTTCCACGACCTTTGTATTAATTATTTTTTTCGCCGGCTATGCGATTATTTCATCGGGTGCAATCACGTTGATTTCTCGGGCTGTTGGTGCCTCCGATACCCCATTACAACAACAACTTATCGGCAATGCCCTGGTGGGTTCATTGCTGATCGGGGTACTTATTTTATCGTTAAGTTATCGCCTTGCCCCCTGGACCACCGCAACATTAGGACTCACTGGGGACGCTGCGGTCATGGCCGAAACCTATTTGCGCTGGCACGCGCTGTTTTGTTTACCACAAGCGATCGCACCCACGCTGGATGCTATTTTTATCGCCTATGGCCGCACAAAGGCCATTCTCTTGCTACAAATAACCGCCTCATCACTCAACTTCCTACTCAACCCTTTCTTTATTTATTCGTGCGATTTGGGCATTGGCGGCGCCGCACTGGCCACAGGACTCAGCCAAGCGGTTTCGGTTTTTATCGGTCTAGGACTACTGTTTCGAATGATAAAACCGACATTCAAGCATTACCAGCCGACGACTGCACTCATCCGTATCGTAAAAATAGGTCTGCCGTTATGTTGGAGCACACTTCTTTTTGCCGGTGTCTATACCGCCATCATCAAATGGGTTATCACCCCCTTAGGAACACCTCTCAATGCGGCCCTCGGCATCGGCTTCTCCGTTCTGGAAGGTTTTACCTGGCCTGTTTTCTGGGGCTTTTCAGTGGCTATCGCCAGCATCGTCGGCCGCGCCTTGGGCGCAGGGCAACTCCCCTTTGCACAGTCAGCCATTCGCTACGCTTTTTTTATGTTAACGGCCGCCGGCTTGATCGCCTCGGCGATCTTTTGGTTTGGCGCCGAACCGCTCGCCCAGATTTTCACCCAAGACCCCGCCGTGCTACAACACACCCTTCTCTACGCGCATATTCTTGCCTTTTCACAATTATTTGTTGCCTATGAAGCCTTATCTGAAGGGGTGCTCAGTGGTGCCGGCGCCACCTTAACGATCTTTTTATGGTCCGCCCCCTTTAATTTACTGCGAATCCCTTTATGCTGGTTATTTGCGATTCACTATGACTATGGCGCTGTTGCTATTTGGTGGGTCATTAATGCCACTACCGTCGTTAAAGCCGGTGGCAAGGCTTACGCCGTCTGGCGAGGAAAATGGAAGACACTGACGGTTTAACAACAGGTCATAGTTTTGCGCTTGGAGACACGCCCGATCCGCTGTAGTTGATAATCATTCTCATTTAGATTACTATGTGGACCTTATTAACTTTATTGCTTAGCCCATGTTCTCAAAATATCGCCCCCTTCCTGGCTTGTGCTTGTTGGCACTGTCTGTTTTCTCAACCCACGCGCATGCCCTGACCGTTGATGAATTAGCACTACAATTTGAAAGCTATAAAAAACAACAAGCCCTTGAATTTGAAAAAATTCGCTCCGAAAACCAAGCGTTAGTCGCGCAGAATAAAACCTTAAAAAAAGCACTCAAAAACACCCAAGCGCAGGTTGAAAACAATGCGGCCGCTTTTGAAACGGTTGCGGATGCCTTTGCCGAGAGTGACAGCGGGTCGAATTGGACCAATGACACCAGTATCGGGGGCTATGGTGAACTGCATTACACCAACCTGAATACCGACGGCAGTAGCCATGAAGAAAGCGTTGATTTTCATCGCTATGTACTCTTCTTTAACCATGAGTTTAATGATAAATTACGTTTGTTCAGCGAACTTGAACTCGAGCACTCCCTTGCCGGAGAGGGTAAAAAGGGCGAGATTGAGCTTGAGCAAGCATGGCTACAATACGATATAACCCATAATGCGGCAATCCGCGCAGGCATCCTGTTGATGCCCGTGGGTATTTTGAATGAAATTCATGAACCGGATACTTTTTATGGGGTCGACCGCAACTTAGTGGAAACAAAAATCATTCCAGCGACCTGGTGGGAAGCAGGGTTAGCCGGTCAGTATCAATTTGATAATG
>DTSI01000131.1 GCA_012965425.1 Methylococcaceae bacterium | reverse complement strand
TTATTGGCAAGTTGTTGTTGACATTGGGGAGTCCACATAAGTTGTCGCCTCTAATATTTAATTATAGGAAAATAAAATGAAAGCACGATTTACTCAATCGTTTAAAATACAGGCCGTTGAGAAAGCCCTAGAACGTGCAAATGATGATTCATTAAAAGATTTGCTGATGATCTAAAGATTCGTCAATCTACGCTAGTAAAGTGGATTAGGTTTGCCCTAATAAATGAGTCAAACAGCCTGAACAAATTTAATAGATATTCAAGCTAAAAGACCCGAGCAGATTTCTCTTTAGCATTCCACTGATGGATCAAGATTGTTTTTGCCCGTTTATAAAAATCATTTAAAAATACGATGCGTTGCTCTATTAATAGACCAACATTGCAAAATTTAAATCAGGGAACAGAGTAGATGAAAAGTATAGTGCTACAATAAAAGAAACCAGCCAAATCAAGGCCACAAGGAAGACCAAACAAAGGGTAGCGTCCCCTTTTAGAAAATAATCTTTTAACTTTAATAGAACTCAACACACCATGAAAGAAAGCAAAAAATACAGTATTCGCACATCACAAGAAAAAGACACTTGGAGCGCAGAAGTAATACGCCGCGCAAGCGCAAAAAAAACCATCGTTTCTAAAACTCAAGCCGGCTTTAAAACAGAAGCAGAAGCAACTGAATGGGCTGAGAAAGAACTTGTTTTATTTACCGCCAAGCAAAGCGAACAAAACAAACGGCGCGGGCAAAAACGCTCGTAAAAACGAATCAAATAGCCGCTATCCAGCCATAAAGATGCTCGCTAAGCCTTTTTTCAGGCTAAGCTCGTGGAAAAGACTTAAGCGAACAACATACCTTGCTAAAAATATCGCCACATATCAGTATTACTGACGATGAGATTGAACTCTCAGCCATTCGCGCACAAGGATCAGGCGGTCAAAATGTAAACAAAGTATCTTCGGCTATTCATTTACGTTTTGATATTAAGTCCTCATCGTTGCCAGCGTTTTATAAACAACGCTTACTCGAGCGACAAGTGCATTAACAAAGATGGCGTTATCATCATAAAAGCGCAGCAATACCGCACGCAAGAAAATAATCGTGCCGATGCACTAGAGCGATTAACCACCATCATCAAAAGTGCCACTACCGTTCAAAAAATACGACGTGCAACCAAACCAAGCAAAAACGCTAAGAAAAAAAGAGCAGACAGCAAAACACAGCGTGGCAAACTTAAACAATTACGAAATAAAAACTTTTACTAAAGGGCAACGAAATGAGCGCATTACCTAACTGCCAAAAATGTAATTCCGTAATTAAACGGGACGCTACCCTTTAATTCGGAGTTCTTAAGTAGCTTATACAAACAACGCATTGTGGGATGAAAAAGCAGCGATATCGCGTATTTCAACTTAAATTGTTCAGCTTTAGCCAATATCACACTGGGTTTAATACATTATGGCTATGCTGTGTAGCTATTTTGTGAAGCTATGTGATACAGCTATTGCATATTATTATCGTATGGCTAAGCGCTTATTGGTCAAGGCAACTGCCTTAAAATTCAGAGGTTATCTGGCCATGGGGGCTTTACAACATTTACATGTCTTTAAGATTGACACTTATATTACTGATAGGCCATCTCGCCTTATACTAGGGGCACTGATACGAGTACTTTCGCGAAGCAATATTTTTCTCAATGGCCATAACACTTTTATCCACCTATGAACTAAGCTGCTGAAATAATCATATTGCCAAGTTTCAGAGAAAATAGGTTTTACGTTTAATCGCTAAAAATGTCATAAAAATGGTTAAAAACTGCTATTTTACGCAGCGCAGCCTTCATTTAATGGAATCATCATCTTGCTACCCGTAACACAAGTGTATCCTGACTTAGTTGAAACACTGAAACACCATGATATGGCGCTGTTGCAAGCGCCGCCTGGCGCAGGCAAGTCAACCTGGTTACCCCTGCAACTCATACGCGATGGGCACTTCAAGCATATAGTCATGCTAGAACCCAGAAGGCTTGCAGCTCGAAATATCGCCAACTACTTAGCACAGTGTCAAAATGAAAAGTTAGGTGAGAGTATTGGATTAAGAATTCGCCAAGAAAAATTCGTAAGTAAAAACACCAAACTGGAAATTGTCACTGACGGCATGCTGACACGCATGTTACAAAATGATCCTGAATTAACTGACATTGACTGCATCATATTTGATGAATTTCACGAACGCTCTATTGCCGCTGATACTGCACTGGCCTTTGCCCTTGAAACTCAAACAGCATTTCGAGATAACTTAAAGATATTATTAATGTCGGCAACCCTAGATGCCGACAAGATACAAGCCAAGTTCGATTGCCCCGTCATCACTTCTGAGGGGCGCAGTTATCCTATAGAAGAGGTTTATCACCCTTTAAGGGATGAGCAACGCTGGCTGGATGAAATTCCAGCTCTGATTAAAAAAGCTATCAATGAGCAAGCCGGCAGCTGTTTAGTTTTCTTACCAGGCCAACGAGAAATCAATCGTGTTGCCCAACAGCTTTCAGGCCTTAGCGATAATATTCACATTTGCCCTTTATACGGTGATCAAACAAAAACGACACAACAAGCTGCCATAGCTCCCGCCAAAATAGGTGAACGAAAGATTGTGTTAGCTACCAATGTAGCTGAGACCAGTTTAACCATTAAAGGCATTCGTATTGTTATTGATAGCGGTAAAAAGCGCGCTGCTAAATTCAACCTCAATACTGGCGTTACTGAACTAAAAACTGTCAATATCTCGATCGCCTCTGCGGTCCAGCGCGCAGGACGAGCAGGTCGTATCGAGCCAGGAGTTGTATATAGGTTAGGCTCAAAAGAAACCTTTAAGCGCCGTGAATCACATGATATACCGGATATATTATCTTCTGACATTAGCCCGCTGCTATTAGAAACTAAGCAATGGGGAACAGATTTAAATCAACTCGTACTATTAGATAAGCCCACCTTAGCGCAGCAGCAACAAGCTAATGATTTACTTTTTATGTTAGAGGCAGTGGACAATCAAAATAAATTAACCGAACTTGGCAAACAGCTGCTTCAATTAGGGACCGATATCCGTTGGGCGCATATGTTGATTAAAGCCAAGAAGCTCGAATCTCAGCTAGCAGGCATCGAATTATTAAGCATTTACCTACTCGCATTATTAGAGAGCCGTGTTAGCCAACAAGCCGAACTTACTTCAGCACTGCAAGCCCAACTTAAATCACCTCACCCTGTCTTTACCAAACAACTTCAATTCTGGCTGAAGCGATTAAACCATAAACCATGCTCAAGATTAGAGATATCATACCTCCCCTTATTAGTTGCTTTAGCCTACCCCGATAGACTGGGAAAAAGACGCGGTGAAGGTTATTTGCTGGCTAATGGCGCCGGTGTAGATTACCGTAATGATCAATGGATTAACGATGAATTTATTGCCATTGCTGAATTAGGCGGCAAGCAAGGCACACATATTTTCTCTGCAACGGCCATCGACATTCACCTGCTAGAAGAACATCTACCCCACCTTTTCCAGCACAAGCAGGTGTGCGAGTTTATTGAAAAAAATGGCCGATTTTCGTATGAAGACCGGCTTATGCTTAACGCTATTGTCGTGAATAAAAAGCCTATTAACACCGCCATTGATGAGGCAACCCGAACGACAGCCTGGATAAATCTAATCGAGAAGAAAGGTTTTGGCCTATTTAATTGTTTTACCAATAACCTGGCCGAAAAAGACAATAACGATTTTATACAGTTGCTGATAAGAATGACTTTAGCACACAAGCACTTCCGTGATGAATATCCGACAATGAATGAGCAGTACTTATTAACCACTTTAGACACTTGGCTTGCGCCATTTCTAAATAATATTAACAACCTCAATCAACTTAGAAAAGTCGATTTGATTGAGCCTTTAAAAAACTGTTTTAACTGGAAGCTGCAAACCTCACTCGATGCACTTCTTCCAAAACGCTTAAAAGTCCCCAGCGGCTCAAAGATATCTATCAGCTATCAACTTAATGGGCCGGCAAAATTGTCAGTGCGCATGCAAGAGGTCTATAGCCTTTCTTCCACACCTGAGTTATGTAAGGGAAAGATACCCTTACTCATGGATCTTCTCTCTCCTGCCCACCGATCACTTCAGCTCACACAAGACCTTGAAGGTTTTTGGAAAGGCAGTTACCACGAAATACAGAAGGAAATGAAAGGTAGGTACCCTCGCCATTTTTGGCCCTCAAATCCGGAAAGTGCAACTGCGACAAGCAAAACTAAAAATAAAATGTAAGCCGCTAAGATGAATCGTGGTGCTTGGTTACTGACTGAAAAAATAACCGAATGTTATCGTGATATTAATGAACTCCTGATTATTGGTGGTGTTCTCTGGGGCAATAATCCAAATGATGACTTTTTTACTGAATCCCATGGAGTCAAAACACCTGATGCATTTTGGAAAGTCATTATCCGTAACGACCGCGCTATCGCTTGGATTATTCCAAATAGTGTGGATGCTGAAAAGAATAGACTTGATGATTTCATTGTGACCATTCAAGAATTGGAATTGGTGACCGGTGAGTCAATACCTGTTGAAGACTATCTTAAACATGAAAAGCCAGAGCATTCGTGGATGATTCCTCGCGGGTGTAATAAAGGATAATTTACACCGTGCAACTATCACCACACACGTAATTCACTTGTACCCAAAAAACTCAGACTCTCTATTTTTATCCACTTTAGAGGGGCTTGCGTATTATCAATGAGACAGTCTAATCAGGCCTAAGCCCGTGGTCAACTTGTTGGTCCATAGCTTAGGCTATTAAGTTGCGATAAACACCATAACCCTATCAACTAATGCATCTCTAACTTAGTTCAGGTCGCTAATAGTCTAAAATGTTTTGACGGCGCACAGTGTATGTCGTCAAGACATTTTAGACTATTAGCTGCCTGATTTAAGAGACAGATTAGTTCATTGAATTGTGTTGTTTATCGTAATGTAATTGCTTACACATAGCCAAGGTGTTTTGTTTAATTATTTACCGTTGATTGAGTATTTCTGTATCACGACCATAAAATACATCTGCAGGCGTTAGATTGCTCAAGGATTCATGATAACGCTCATGATTATAATAACGAACAAAGCGCTGTAATTGCTCCTCAAGTTCACAGGGAATAAAAAGTTATTCAAGAAGATTTTATTTTTCATAGAACGATGCCAACGCTCAATTTTACCTTGTGTCTGGGGGTGATACGGACGCCCACGCGTATGGCTCATCCCATTCTCTTCCAAATAGTCAGCTAACTCACCGGAAATATAACAAGGACCGTTATCACTCAATCAGCGGGGTTTATGATTGACCTTGATCGTATCAAGACCGGTAAAGCGCAAGGCATCATCAAGCGTATCGGATACATCCGTGGCACTCATGGTTTTGCATAACCGCCAGGACACAATAAAACGTGAGTAATCATCTAATACCGTTGATAAGTAATACTAACCCCAGTCCACTTTATGCCACAGATAATAATCTTAATCTTCTTCCAACCATTGTATAGCTTTTTCTGCCGCAAGTTCCCCAGACACAACTGCCGCCTCAAACGTGGGGTAAGTCATATAATCACCAGCCAAATACAATCCGTTTTTAGTGATTTTGTGGAGATTTGTTAGGCGGTGATAGGTTCCTAATGTCATAACAGGGTAAGCGTAGGAAAACCTGTTAATTTCAAAACCTTGAACTTTCTCTCTAGATCCTGGTAGAAAAATATTAAGATGTTCATATATTTTACTCATGATTGTTTCGTCAGTCATAGCCAAAATTGACCGATCTTTGTATGTTCTTGGCGCAATATAAATTGTGGTTATCCAAGTTTTTTTATTTCTTGGTTCATAATTATAGTATCTTTCAATCCAGGTTGAGTCATAGATGTCAGTGAAAAATGAGCCATCTGGCAAAGCCAAATCAAAACCCTTATTAAAAATTGGTTCCCCGCTAAATAACGCCACAGTCAAATACGGTGCGTATTCAACTTTGTTCATGATTTCCTTTTGTTCATTGGATAACACCTCTTCTCCAATAGCAATTGAAATCGCGGCCGGTGTGGCTAAAATAACAGTATAAGCTTTATAAAAATGCTCTTCCTTTTTTTCATTCAAATAGAAAACCTTATACATTTCGCCTTTTTTCATGATTTTCGTCACGGTCGTATCCACCTGAACTTTATCTTTAAGATACCGCGCGAGGCCTAAAGGAATTTCAGAAATCCCTTTATCAAAAGCGTACATACCTGTTCCATCACCATAAGGAGTTACTGTATTTTTTAAATCATCAATATCCTCGACTTGTTCTGACCCCTCATAATCAAAGGCCATTTCAGTCAAGGCGCTTAGGGCCGATATTTCATCAATGGTGGCGCCAAAAAGTCCTTTAAATGTAACATTATATGTATCTATATATATCCTCGAAAATTTATTTTGTTCAAACCACTGCCTAGCTGTAATCTTGTCAAGTTGAGCGACTTTTGATTTCATATCCAGCTCTGGAACATCCTCGTAGTCTCTATAAGTCTTTTGAACGATTTTCAGAAACCTATTATATTCACTAAGACTACTTCTCTTAGTAAGCATTAGGGCTTTACCCATTTCACCATAGTAAAACTTCCCATTGTCATAATGAATATCGGCCGGGTAAGGTATTTCTCGTAATTTCAGATTCAACTGATTAATAATTTTTTTCAGTATCCCTTCCGGTTTCCCAATATATTCTGTTCCTCGAGCATAGGAAAAACCTTTATAATCACCTGAAAAAGTTCTCCCACCTACTTGAGACTTTTTTTCCAGCAGTTTTATATTAAAATTCCTTAGGCTAAAAGCTGTAGTCAACCCCGCTATTCCACCACCTACAATTATTGTATCAAATGGTTCGCTTTTATCAGCCAAAGCCGACTTCTCAACTGAAATCGCAAAAAACAAACAGATAGATATTATTATGAGTTTTTTCATGTTCCTCTCACTTTTGCAATAATAACTGAAGTCGTAATAATTCCTATTATGAGTGAATCGCCCTGAGTTTTGTAGACATATCGAAGCGTTACAATGTAACTCTGACGGAGGTGTTTATGAGTGGAAAACGGTATAGTGAAGAATTTAAGATCGAAGCTGTCAAGCAAATCACGGAGCGTAATTATCCAATTGGGCAGGTATCCAAACGACTTGGAGTCACTACCAAGAGTTTATATGCTTGGAATAA
>DTSI01000130.1 GCA_012965425.1 Methylococcaceae bacterium | reverse complement strand
CCAGACATGACGGCGAGATAATCTGAATCTCCTTCTAGTGTGAGGCTCATCAGTACTACCGCTGACCCCTCAACACTAAAAGTTTTATCGTGTTTCTTCAAAAATCCCCCTGCTGTAACGACGGACGACCTCAGCAGGGGGATTCTCTCAACGCTTTAATCTCCTTAACAGTTCACAACCTACCCACATTATGGGGTGACCTCAGTATCGTCGCCTTTAATCTTCAATAACCAACCGCCGTCTTTAAAACAACCTTGTCCGCCTTTCTTTGATACCCCACGGATATGGACTCGTGCCCATTTTCCTTTGACTGAATCAGGAAACATTCCAGACACCAGATAAAAACTATTCTTATTACTGACGTGATAGTCACTAACCTCTGTATCTTTTAATTTTATTGTTAAAGTAAAAGGGTCTAATTGTTTAGACGCGACAAAGCTAAATGCCGACCCGGGATCAACTTCACTTTTATTCGCTGGCAACATTTTAGAAAACCGTGGTTTTACACAGGGAATCCTCGACACGCCGTTATCCGGCCTCGCTGCCGCAGCACCCCCATACATCACCGTTGTAACCAATACGAACCCCATAATTAATTTATTCACTTTTTAATCCCCTTTCTAAATTATTTTTATTAATTATTCTTGCCAAAATTGGAATTCAGCCAATTCAGGCATAACCGAAGCATCATGAGTGATCTTAATGACTTTCTCAAGTGGAAATTTATTTGCCAAAGAATTCCAGTCACCGTTAAATTCTATATTATAATAATTATCGCCATCCTCAATTTTTATAACTGTAAAAAACCGAATTAAATCAATTGTCTTAAAATACTCGGTCAACCGATGTAAATCTTTCCAGACCTGTATTTCTTCTCCAACTCATCAAGGAATGAGCCAACAGAAGAAGGACGATTGAACTCTGGAAAATTCTTCTTCAGACATTATTCCAGCGCTGCCAGCCATGGAAAGCGAAGCGAGGGCTGGTAGTCCGCGATAGGCGTAGGTAATTCTGGATACCCGTCGTGCGTAGCGCCAGAGGGGATCTGGAATTACATCCGAAACGCCGTAAGTCATTTGAGATAGTGTCACGGAGTCTGCATCGAGCTTGCAATGATGTGACGCAGTGACACAGACGCAGGACGAACTGGGGTGCCGTAGGCATTAACTGCCACGTGATTTTTGCCGCTTGCTTGGGCTGGAATAGTTACGCCTCGGGGGTCTTTCAATCCAAGGTGATTGTTGGGCTTCCTGTCGTTAGCCCAACCTACCGTGCTCAATACCGCCGTTACATTTCTCGATTAAATAGCTGTGAAGCTCCAAGCTGAGATATATTATCATCGACTGGCCCTTAAATTGGTTCATCTTTTATGTTTAGGCACGAAATTCAAAATAGAAACAGGCACTACCTTTTTAACTTCAAAACCTTCAATTTCTTTACGCGTAATTATATGACCTAGTCGACTTTCAATGGCGCATAAATTTTTAAAATTATCATTTGAAACAAAAGAGATGGCTTCGCCCGATGCACCCGCACGACCCGTACGGCCAATTCGATGAATATAATCATCACTATCATAGGGTAAGTCGTAATTAACCACGCGCGTCATATTTTCGATATCAATTCCGCGGGAAGCAATGCCAGTAGCCACTAAAAATTTGAGTTCACCTGACTTAAAGTCGGCCAGTATCCTTTCACGAACGGCCTGGCTTCTACCTCCATGAATGGCTTCAGCTATAATGCCGCGTTTCTCAAGTTGACTGACCAATTTTGCTGCTGCGTGTTTTTTGTCGATAAAAATAAGCGCTCTATCCCACTGCTGTTGTTTAATTAAATGACTCAGTAATGCAGATTTCTTGTCTTTGTCTACCGTGATCAACCACTGGTTAATTTTTGGTGTGGTTGCAGAACTGGGGGGAACTGAAATTTCCACGGCATCTTCATTGACGGTATCCGCTAAAAAACGCACTTCTTCAGTCAGTGTGGCAGAAAACAATAAACTCTGACGTTGGCTTGGCAGGCGGTCGATAATTTTTTCGATATCGTTGATAAACCCCATATCGAGCATTTTATCGGCTTCATCCAGCACCAGTATTTCAAGCTCATCAAAATGTAATACCCGTTGGTACATCATATCTATCAGCCTACCCGGCGTGGCAACTAAAATATCGACGCCGTATATCAGTCGCTGTCTTTGAGGCCCTGAATCAACGCCGCCATACATGACCATAGAGCTTAGATTTAAATATTTGCTGTACTTAGCCACATTAGCTTCAACTTGGATTGCCAGTTCACGAGTAGGTGTAAGAATGAGCGCACGAATACGCTTACCACGTAGCTTACGCTCGACATTAAACTTCTCCAATATCGGCAGCACAAAACTAGCTGTCTTACCTGTACCTGTCTGTGCGGCGGCGACTAAGTCTCTACCCGATAAGATAATAGGGATGGCCTGTTTCTGAATAGCCGTGGGAGCGGTATAACCTGCCTCAGCGACAGCTTTTAAAATAGGATCGCTTAATTTAAGTTTTGAAAATGACATAAAAAGTCTCGGGTATATGAAGAAACAACAGGCTGTACTAATAGACTCTACTGGTAAATTTGCTCCAATAGAGGATAGAGGGAAAGAATAGATGCGCTAGTATAGCAACAAGCCTTGTGACGGTGAAGGAATTAGAAAGATCATATTAGCGTGCTAAGGACTTGGCTTCAGATTCAACTTAAATCCAGAAGTTGAGTAGCCTATGGTAACTTCCCTCTCAGGCTCTCACAAAGAGCTTGAAGAAGCTGTCACCACATAACGCAACGGCCCACCGGCTACAACTGCATCAAATGGAAAACAAGTCACTAACACTGAGTCTAACTATTTATAATTAATAGTGACGTTCTTATTTTATTCCCAGCGCGTCGCTCAAGAACTGAATTATCTAAAATGTGTACCTAACGCCTGCTGTTACATTATGGCTTCCCAGTTCAATGTTGGTACTGCCATATTCAAAATCAGAGGAACCTAAATAACGATACCCAACATCAAGGCTCATCGCTTTTGTTAATTCATAGCCAACCCCGACCCCGAGTTGCCAAGCAAAAACGGTATCATCTTGGTCATGTTCTTGCCAATTCCAATTTACACCATCAATAGCTGTATTTCCTCCCGCCAAATCTAATTCTCCGTATGCGATACCCACCCCGCTACTGAAATAGGCAGAAACACCACGACTTAATACAAAATCTTTATAACCATTAACTAAAAATGTAGTAACCGACGCATCAACACCGAGAATACTGTTACTCGCCTTTATACTGGTAGCTATACTTGTTGCACTGAGTTTATCAAGATCGTTAATTTGGTTTGCAACTTCAAACTCAAGCCTATAGCCATCCCGTACCATTCCAATAGCACCGGCCACATAATGCCCAACATCTGCCGAATACTCCCCACCGGACAAACCCGTCACTCCCGCATCAGAAACGCCACTGTCTTCAATAACAGAAGCACCAAACTTCAGCGATATATATTTCTTATCGGGTTCATTAACCTCAGGGTCAGGGATATACGCTCCAGAAAATGCAGCGCTACTGACTCCCAACAAAACCATTACTGACGAAATAAAAATGCTTTTACGTTTAATATAAATCACCATACTATCTCCTTAACTTTCAACTAAAATGAATAAAAAACCCAGCTCTTTTTATGTGACCGCCTCTGCTGTCACCACATAACGTAGAGAGCCTCCTGCGACAACCACATCAAATGGAAAACAAGTCACTAACACTAATGTCTGCCCTGATTGTTCTGTATTAATAGTCGCCACTCTCGAGTCAACAATTTCAATGGTCTTAACCTTATAATTAACGGTTTCACCCTGCGTGGTAACCACTTCGATTGAATCACCTATCTCAGTATCTTTTAATATCTTGAAATGCGTATCACGGTGTCCGCTAATCACCGTCACGCCCTGTACCCCTGGTTTTGCACTCTTGGTGTTCCATCCTGGCGCAAATGCGAGTGATGAGCCGCTGTCGCCGCTTAATACAATAAATTCACTCTTAGACTTTTGAAGTTTAAGTTGTGCTACCGGCCAATGATCAGCCCATGGCCATGGCTGAACAGGGTTTCCATGCTCTAATGTCTGTTGCCATGACCGCTCTAATAACGCTTGTGCAACAAACGCCTTTATTTGTATCCAAGAACCGCTAACCAAAAAGCATAACCCCACGCTTAAGATAAGTAAGGCAATAACTCTAGCCTTCAAGGGTTATTACTAACTTTAAGTATTTCAACTCTCCCCTTCCACAACCATATGGCACATGACAATAGTAATAATAAAAATCCAAGTATGATTTGAATCTGTGAATTAGTTGCCGTTTGAGCTAAAGATAAATAGGACCCTTTTTTAACGTGTTCTTGCTGATTAAATTCTAGTTCACGTAACTTATCCGCAGGGGTTACATCAACAGCTACCAAGCTCGTGTATTGACTGACTAAGTGATAGTAATACCCTAAATCAACAATCGCTTTACGAACGATGTCCGGATCAACACCCAGCACCTTGTTATCCATCCATGATTCAATCATTCGCCGCCCAAACAAGACTTTTAAACCAGATTGGTGCGCACTTCTTTTAAGGCGTACGGCATTGACCCAAGTATGGCCATTCAGATGGCCTGTTAGTACCGCTCGCTCAGGGATCTGTTTCATTTTTAATGACAGCACTACGGGCTCACCATAGTAAAGATTAGGTAGCTTATCGGGTAAGACTTGTACCACCTCCCCTTCAATACCTTCGAGCTCAAGATGTAAATCAGTCATCACGACTTGCTCCATCTTGGAAAACAATTGATCCATCTTCTCTGACACTTCTTCCACATCACCAATAAAAGTATAAGAACCACGTCCGAACTGTGCTGCTTTGCGCATGAAATAGGAATTAGGTGCTGACCCGATAGCTACTGTAAACAAACGGCGCTCACCAAGCTGGTTATGGATTAACTTAAAGAGCTTTTCTTCATGTTCAACTGCGCCGTCAGTAATAAAGACGATCTGTTGTAAGCGTTCATTATTCCCTTCAGTTGTAGAGTCTAAAGCCATTTCCAATGCAGGCATCATTTCCGTGCCGCCTTGTGCTTCAAGACCCGCTATAAAATCATCGGCTTCATCAATAGCTTTAGAGGTTACAGGTACAGAGGTCTTAAACAGACTACTCGCCGTACTATTAAACTCAATCACATTAAAGGTATCTTCAGGCGCTAAGCGCGTTAATGCCTTACGCAGAGCCTGTTTAGCTTGGGTAATAGACTCACCGCCCATAGAACCGGATGTATCGATTATAAATGTCACATCTCTATGTCGTTTTTCATAAAAACTCTTATCCATCGGCGGCGTGACCATTAATAAACCGTGCTGCCAATCTTTTCCTGTCTCTATAAAAAACATGCCTTTAGGAATAATGTCAACTTTTGGCTTCCACACCAATTCAAAGTCATGTTCACCTCGATGACCGCTCAAACCTAACTTGATTTTCTTGACTTCACCTTGCTTACTGTCAGTTATATTATTAATCGTAACGGGGTGGTAAGTACTGTTTATATTCTCAACCTGAAACCCTGCATTAAGATTAACGGTAATGGATAATTCGGAGGGGTTATTAATAGGCTTACCAGGCTCCCTACCCGCCTTATCGACAACATTAACCCAACGCCCAACAACAGGGATGTCATATTGATTAAAACTCGATTCATTATCTGAAGAATAACGGGGTGTCATAGCCATCGGAAAACGTAGATTAAAGTTACCCTGATCTAAGGTGAGTAATTCTTGGTATTCAATCTCAATATCAATAACACCAGAAGGGGCAATATTGGCCACAGAGGTGGTAAATAAGTTAGGCCGTAGTTGTTCTACGAGACTGGTACGTTTGCCCTCACTTTTTGCTTGCTCATAAATCTTCTTGGCTTGGTCTTTTTCACGGATAACCCCCTCAATGATTCGCCCACCCACTAAGATCTTCATATGATCGACAGCTGCATCTTCTGGTAATGGGAAAGCATAGGTTCCACTAATCCATTGATCACTTGGATTAATAAAACGTTGCCTGACTTTAGTTCGAGCAATGGGCCCTGTGACCTCAATTAGCACGCGGGTAGAAATCGTGGGTGCTACCTTATATTTATTAGGCGTATCCGTATTGAATAAGAACTCACCTTGGCGAACACTATTGATATTGGCATAGTCTGCTGCCGTGGCAACACTGCAAAACAATAATATTGAAAAAGGCAAAAGCTGTGGTTTTAGAAATGTTCTTTTATTCATCACCCCGTCCCCAAAATAAAATTTAATAACTAAAAAGTTGTGTTATTAAATCAACGGACGTGTTTTCAATCTTTGGGGAGTGATGGGTAAATAATGGAGAAAAAATGAAAGCAAGAATAACCGGGAGTATTAATTGTGTTCAGAAGGTTCAATAAGTTCAAGTTCTAGCCATTCAGAGCAGATGAACCCAGTTTGATAGGGTTGTATCTCTTCACCTTCTGCCAGCTCAGGGTACTCGACAGGAACAAAAACATAAGGGGCCTTGTTACTGGTGTTTTGAATCATAATCATTTCTCATTTATCAACAACGAAACAGTGTGTTCAGGAACAATTAAAACACTGTTAGGTGAAGAAGATTATGAGTGAATAATGAGGATGACCTTAAGAGAACATGAGCCTTGCTTTATTCATAAACAAGGTCCCTTCATGGCTAGCCTTGAATTACTACTGACTAATAGCCCTTCCCTTTAGCATTAATAATTAACTAAATTTCTATGTGTAACCATAATGATTAATCCTTATGGTGGCCATCAGAAACCGTGTTTTTGGGCTTTGTATCATTCCATCTAAACTTAAAAACTAGTACTGCTATGAAGCCAGGAACTGCAGCTAAAAAAAGATGATAGTTTCATTATTCAATTCAATTAACCAATTCTATTTGAACCAGATTATCCGAAAAGGTTGGCGCATGTCCCATATCAACAAATTCTGCGGAACTAATGCAATTAACAGTCCCTTCATTTAACTGGCGCCAGTAACCCAATGTTGCCACAACAATGCCTACATTGACATCACTGGTAATTCTGGCATCCCCTTTAAATCCACCACGATCATTAAACACACGTACCTTATCGCCTTCTTTAATATTACGAACAATAGCATCTTCACTATTTACTAAAACAAACTGTTCCCCTTGCCCTTTAATTTTATTTTCCATATTGGCATAACAGGAATTTAAAAAGCCATGACTCTTGGGTGAAATAATATTCAATGGGTATTTTTCTGCCAATTCGGGATTAGTATCTGCTGTTTCTCTGGAAGGGACATAATCAGGCAAACTATCCAGTGCTTCCCCTGCTTGAAAACCTTCATACATTTGCCGAAATGGCGCAGCGACAAAATTAGTTGCCCCTTCTACTTTAAATTCACATTTACCTGAGGGTGTTGGAAAGTTTCCTTCTTTATGTGGAGCACGATCATCTCTACCTCCTACATTTAAGCGGGCAAAACCCTGCTCGCGCATAGTGTTTAAATCTATTCCTTGACAAGCAGGTGAATCCCAATCCACATAATTTTCAAGACATTCACTATCCGACCATTGAAAGTTTTCTTCTTCATATCCCATCCGTTGTGCCAAACGACGGAAAATCTCATTATTAGGTATCGCTTCACCTGGCGATTCGACACATTTTTCATTGTAGGTTAAATATAAATGTCCCCATGATAAAATCATATCTTCCATCTCGGCACCCATGGATGCGGGAAGTACAATATCAGCATAAGCTGCGGTATCAGAGATAAAATGTTCAGCTGAGACCATAAACAGGTCTTCACGTTTGAGCCCTTCAATAATTTTGTCTGTTTCGGGAGCTTGTGTCACTGGATTAGTATTCCAACACATCATGGATTTAATGGGTGTTTCGAGTTTTGTTTCACCCGTTAAAATACGACCCAATTGCAGATTATTAACAACCGGCGTCCCTTCGGGGATTAAATCAGGCCGACTGATCACATCAAATTTATACGGGTGCTCCCACACAGAAAACTGCATTGCACCGCCACCAACATGACGCCAGGCACCAATTAATCCAGGAAGACAGGTCACTGCACGAATCGCTTGTCCACCGCCATAATTTCTTTCTAATGCAACCCCTATGCGAATAGCAGCTGGCGGTCTAGTGGCATATTCTCTGGAAAACTGACGTATATCATCCGCTGGAATACCTGTAATTTCTTCGGCCCATTCAGGGGTTCTGTTTTTTGCGCGTTCTGCTAAATCCGCATAACCGACGGTATAGTTATCAATATAATCCTGATCTACTAAATCTTCCTCGATAAGGGTATGAATCATGGCCATCGCTAATGCACCATCTGTTCCTGGTTTTGGCGCAATATGCCAGTCCGCAGCCTTGGCTGTTTTTGAAGCATAAGAATCAATAACAATGACTTTTGCCCCATTCTTCTGCGCTTGTTTAACGATATGCCAATGATGGATATTGGTACTCACCGAATTACAGGCCCAAATCACAATATATTTAGAATGAATAAAACTTTCAGGGTCAAGACCCGAGGTAGGGCCAACCGTTAATAACCAGGCAGTACATGAACCTTCACCACAAAATGTACGCTCAGTCACCGTAGCCCCCATACGATTAAAAAAAGCATCCCCACCGTTTAATCCATGCACTAAGCCTTGGTTACCCAAATAACTATTAGGCATAATCGCATGCGGTCCATGCTCTGCAATAATCGCTTTCCATTTGCTGGTTATTTCATCCAGCGCCTCATCCCAACTAATTCTTTGAAACTGTTTACTGCCTTTTGGACCTGTACGGCGTAATGGGTATAGCAAACGATCGGGATGATAATGTCGCTTCTCGTAGTCTTGCAATTTGACACATAATCCCCCTTGAGTCATCGGATGATCAGGATTACCTTTAACGCCAAGCAATTTACCATCACTCACCTCATAGACCATTGAGCAAGTATCAGGGCAATCATGCGGGCAACCACCATGAGCAGTTTTCTTTACTTTAGCGGACATCGTATCTTCCTCTTTATGATCAATTACACCAAAATTACACCATTTTTCAAATTTCTGCATTAATGCCTCTTAATAAATTATCGCATCAACCCAATATACAAGTGGCATAGTTTAATTGGCCACCTAAATTAGAGGTGATATTATTCATTTCATTGAAGCAAAGGTTGCCACAAGATGACAGAAATAAGATCAACATTTACTCCGGAATTTCGACTTGAGGCGGCGCAATTAGTTGTTGATCAAGGTTATACGGTCAAAGCTGCAGCAGCGGCTATGGGTATTGGTAAATCAACAATGGATAAGTGGGTTAGACAGTTAAAAAATGAACGTAATGGCATCACGAGCCATGCAACGCCATTAACACGCAAGGTCTCGGCGCTCCCAACAAGCCCATCCGCCTGATGGTTAGGCTACTGATTCTCAAACAACTTGAGAATCTCAGTGATGAGCAGGTGATATTGCAATGGAAGCGTAACCCCTATTACCAAGCTTTTTGTGGATTGAGTGAGTTTCAACAGTCACTGCCGTGCCACAGCACAGAACTGGTTAAGTTCCGCCAACGCATTGGTCAAGACGGCTTCGAACGTATTTTCCAGATGAGTATTACACTGCACGGTCGATTGGCTCCTATTCTTGCACTGTATTCCAGAGTAAATTCAAGTCAAAGAAATGAGTCCCACATCCCAGATGTCCAATCTTTGTATTTTGATATTTTTTAAGGATTTCTTGCTTGGTTAAAGTTTCTTTCTCGACTTTACTTGCTACTGACGCTGATATATAAACGTCAAGGGGGTCTATAACCCCCGGTGCATAATTAAGCTGAACCAGACAATCTTTAGCGCCCTCCTGGACTGTCTCAACAGCCAGCTGTCGTGCAGCGTAAGCGGCTAATCGATCAATATAGTGTAACGACTTGCCACTGAGTGCCCCGCCACCTATTGGAATATGAGGCCCATAATAATCTATCACCAATTTACGACCGGTCTGGCCATTATCACTGTCACTTCCTCCTTCATAAAAAGCACCATTGGGATTAACCCTGATTGCTATACTGTTAAAGGGCAGGACCCAGCGTGGATCATCTTTAACGATCTTTGTGTAAACGCCTTCCAGCAATTCCAGAACGTGTTCGTTCAGATCTGCAAGACTGGTATCAGGGCGATGTTGCAGAGTGACCAAGATATGTTCAAGACACCATTCTTCGCCGCCAAAGTTTTCTCGGAGCCGGACAAGAAGCTTACCATCCGGTCCTTCGCCTGAAAGAGCTATTTCAGATTCAGGACGTGTTGCCTCTGCCAAAGCTTCACGAAACCGGTGCGCCAGAAACTGTTCAGGTGGCAAAAAATGTGTCTTCTTGTCATATCCAGCCCAACCGATAGTGATGCACTGGTCTGCGTAGTAGTCGGCGTAATCAAGGGGGTCGGCAATAACACGGCAAACATGATCAGAAATCTGGTACTTAGCCGCGTCAATATGATTGTCCTGGGTATAACCGATTTCAGATCCAATCTCTGTAATCAGCTGTTTTGCATCAAACCCAAACTCTATTTCTGAGACTATGGCTCCACTCAGCCATATCTGGTCAGACCAGATGCCTACCTCGACTTGAGCGCAGCATGCAGGATCAACATCCATTGCCAATTGAACCAGTCTATCTGCAATAATGTCACAAAATTTATCAGGGTGACCATCAAGTACGGCTTCAGCACATCGAATCATGATGTATACCTCCCAAGCTGAGCATACTCAATACCGGTTTGTTGAAAAGGTGTCGTTATTCCGTCTCGCGACACGATCCCATATATTTGCTGAGCCGATTGAACTTGCTCAAGCAAATGCGAGGCAATGCCGCCGACATAGCCATCTGTAATAATAATAGACTTCTTCGCTCTGGTTTTTATGATGTGTTCCAGCACCGGATTCAGGTCTGTACCGCCTGTACCACAGGTTTTTAATTGTCCGTCAATAATTTCAGCCGATTCCACGGTGTTAGAAAACGACCAGAAGGGTGAGCGTATATGTCGACGCAGTTTCCACAAAAGACCTACCAGTGCATTGAGCTCCTCATTCATAGAACCACTAATATCCAGATATACTTGTGCCGTTTTACCTGATTCCTGTCTCCGCACTTTTGTTGTTGAACGAGAACTGGGTAAAATGGGTGACCATCCCGCTCTCAGCCAGGCTCTCCGGTCTGCAGGTGTTAGCACAGGCAGTGTTATATCAATGTCTACAGGGACAATATGACGGTTATTTTTATCGTCAGTCAGGCATTTTCTAAGAATTCGCCAGGCATCTTGTTCCCACTCTCTGTATGAATCATTTACGGCTAATGCTTCTGTATCGGCCAACGCACCACCTAACCCTGGAAGCTGAATATCCCGCCAGATGCCAGAACCGTCCATCTGCTGAAGCGTTTCCCGCACCGCTTCTCCCAGAACAGAGTCTTTGTCGCAAGTTTCTAAACCTGCATGATTACCCACTAGCAGGCAATCTAAATCTTTAGGAGTGGTTAATTGTTCTGCGAGGTCCAAAATATCGTCCACAACGAGTTTTCCAGCATACAGATCAGCCCATATTTGATCCAGTCTATTAGACTGATCTATTGAATTGTAAGGGCGAAGTAACCGGATAATCTCAGTTTCATCTGCATAGAATCGACTAAAAAAACCTGAAATAATAGGTCCTGCAAGACGATGAATAATTGCATTAATAATGGCATCTAACGCTATATTCAACGCAGGTGTCACGATTTTGAAATCTATTGTATGGTTTAACAAAACATGCAGAAATTCGTGCAGAAGAACGGCTTTAACATCTTCTTCACAGTGGCAGTGCTTACAAACAAAATTCAGGTTGACTAATAGCCTGGGTTTATCTTGTGCTGTTACGGCAAGCGTTGGCACACTGTCGGTATATTGAACCGTTACAATCCTCAATACAGCGGCGCAGGCCAGGGTGTTCTCGTCAATCAGGTCATAGAGAATCGATTCAAAGTAGTTAGTATTCAGGCGCATAGAATCCTCCTATAGTATAAAGATCCCATTTACGTTGCAGCCTACGTGCCGTGATGATAAGGGTTTTATCCGGGTCATAGGTAGACTTAATACATCTTGACAAGATAAGTGCCTGGCGAAGCAGAAAACGATTGATCACTTGTTTTTTTATTTCGGGTAGCTGTTTAGACGGGCGGCAAAGCAATAATGCCTGAGGTCTTTGAACCGATTGATCTGCATCACGCAGCGAGGTGTAACCACACGCCACCGCCCACTCAGCCACTACATCCTCGGGCACGGACTCATCAAATTGAGCATATTCATCGGGAAGCCCCACTGTTTCAATATAAAGCCAGTCAAAGCCTGCTGTCTGCCGGTTTAATAACGACTCCCTTATTTGTCTTGTCAGCAGGGGTGGACGACGTCCATAAGGTCCCGAATTAGCACTTAAAGGGCTGTCGTCAATGTTCATTGATCCAGACCTGAATGTTTTGCGATAATTTCCACCGCTTCATTGAAAGCCTTTTCCAGTTGTAAAGGACGCGCAACTTCAATGTTGTTAGTTAAAAGATAAGAAAATAACTGACAGGCACGGATCAATCTTGGCCCGGAAATCTTACTTTCCAGTTTTTTAACCAGCTGTGTTAATGGATCTGGTGGAGGGACAGATCCTCTGGAACCTCGCCACTGAATGGTTTCGTCCACATCAAAAATCTTACCTGCTATCTCGGATAAGGCATGTAAACCTTCTGCACCGATATTAAAATGTCCTTTTGCAACAGCAGGATAAACAGCAAATACAAAGGCTATTTTATCAGCCTTTAAGAGCGAAGATAGTGCCTGACTGATGGCGATGCTTCCGGTATCAGGATTAGGTGCTCCTTCACACAATCGTTTTACCTTACCCGTAAGACTTCTTTGTTGGCGAAACTGTGCCAGCCATCGGTCTTGCTCGTTTCCATGGACAATTGTCCATGCTGTATTGTGAACTGAACGGACAGTCTTTGGATCAATCTTGTCACCGTATGCAGTCTGTGGAATACTGGATTGCAGAGCGAGTAAAAATACTCCTTTTCTGGATGTATCACTGCTAACCACTAAAAGAGCTAGAAGATTACGGGCAATTTGTCTGACTCGTCGCGGAGACAAGCGAATATCTACTGACTTGAGTTGATCTGCAACAATACAGGCATAGTCGATGACTATAGCGGGTGGTGATTGTAATAGCAGTTCAAATTGTTTTTGCCACTCCTTAACCTGTGCTGACAGTAGACCATTATCATCTGAGATTTGACCCGTTCCCGCCGGGTCTGTCACAAGCTGTTTGTCTGTATCCGAAAGCTGATGCCAGTCAGGCACTTCAATCAAGAAGGCAAATCTGTCTGCAAGGGCTGGGTCTAATGCTTCAACACCCTCATAGATCTCTGCATTGGGATCTTCCGGGTCGGGTGGTGGATTCTGTGCGGCCCAGCGGTACTGAAGCTTATCCAGACTAATGCCTTGAACTCGTCGCTCATGAATCAGCGAAAACAATCTGTTTTGGTGTTCGGGTTTACATCGGTTAATTTCGTCAATCAGAATAGACTGTGCTTTCCAGACCGTTGCGGGTGTGGAAAGGTAACTGACTGATTGGTAGTTTTCAGATGGATAAGGAAAGCCGACCAGATCATCGAATGAAATCAAACTGGCGTTATAGTGGCGATGTTCAAGTTGTAATGCCTCAGCAAGACTATTAAGCAAATAGGTCTTGCCAGTTCCTGCATTGCCCATCAGTAAAAGGGGATCACCACTTGTTAGTGCAGCCCAGATGACAGGTTCAAGATCCTCGTACCCATAGACACCCAAGACTCGTAGTGACGGTTGAACTTCGTATTGTTTTCGAACTAATGTTTTTACACACATGCTAGCACCTCTTTTCTGATTCCTTATTAAAAATGGTTGAAATCAGCATTAGAAATGCCGTTCAACGCTTTAGCAGCATTTATAGACCGCCCTGCAAGTTGTTGGTATTAACTCGGCGGTTTCTAACAGGCACAAAAAAACCCGCTCTAGCTTGTGCTAAATCGGGCCTTGAGATTCCCTCTTTAGCTAGTATTTATAAAGCGCCCTGCAAGCTGAGTTCAAATCAGCGCTTAAGTTCAGTATATGCCTATGGATAAAAAAATCAACTTATTCATGGGACTTATAGCCATTAAAGAAACTGAATCGCCCTGAGTTTTGTAGACATATCGAAGCGTTACAATGTAACTCTGACGGAGGTGTTTATGAGTGGGAAACGGTATAATGAAGAATTTAAGATCGAAGCTGTCAAGCAAATCACGGAGCGTAATTATCCAATTGGGCAGGTATCCAAATGACTTGGAGTCAGCACCAAGATTTTATATGCTTGGATTAAACTATATAGTGATGGGCCATCACAACATTCTCAAATAACAGATCCACAAAGAGAAATCCGAGACTTAAAGGCTCAATTAAAACGAACAGAAGAAGAACGATATATATTAAAAAAGGCCGCTGTAGATTCAATTGGTCACTGCAACATGTATTCTAATATGCTGATTTGCAGAGGATCATCAAAGTCAGCATGCTATTCGTTTATTGTGTCAGGCAGCTCATGTGCATCGTAGTGGTTATTATACGTGGCTTCAACAACCTCAATCTTTAAGAGCAAAAGAAGATAAACGACTGTTAGG
This sequence comes from Methylococcaceae bacterium, assembly GCA_012965425.1. Taxonomy (GTDB): domain Bacteria; phylum Pseudomonadota; class Gammaproteobacteria; order Methylococcales; family Methylomonadaceae; genus OPU3-GD-OMZ. Next base: position 7,518 of record DTSI01000130.1, on the reverse strand, counting down.
GCTTATTAAACAATCATGGATGGCAAGTGGCTGTGTTTATGGCTATCGAAAAGTACATCATGATTTATGGAAATTAGGTGAGTCGTGTAGTAAAAGTCGTGTTGAACGATTAATGAAGCACTATAAATTAAAGGCTCAGGTTGGCTATAAGAAGCGGCGTTATATGAGTAGTGGTGAGCCAGCCACCGTAGCGACTAATATTTTAAAACGCCAATTTGATGTCGGGCAGCCTAACCAATCATGGGTAACCGATATTACTTACATTTAGACGTATGAAGGTTGACTCTACCTTGCAGTAGTATTAGATTTATTTTCACGACAGATTATTGGCTGGTCAATGCAGTCACGCATGGAAGCTGACTTAGTTATGAGGGCATTAATAATGGCGATGTGGAAACGAAAACCAGATAATGAGGTGGTTGTTCATTCAGATCAAGGCAGTCAATATACTAGCTCTGAATGGCAAGACTCTTTAGAGGAAAACAATCTAAAAAGCAGTATGAGTCGTCGAGGAAATTGCCATGATAACGCTGTTGCAGAAAGTTTCTTTCAATTATTAAAACGCGCAAGCGCGCCACTATTTTTACGAAAGCTTGTTTTGGGCATCCCAGCCCAAGCAAGCGGCAAAAATCACGTGGCAATTAATGCCTTCGGCGCCCCGATTCGTCCTGCGTTCGTGTCACTGCGTCAAATGACTAGACGGCGTTTCGGATGTAATTCCAGATCCCCTCTGGCGCTACGCACGACGGGTATCCAGAATTACCTACGCCTACCGGGGACTACCTAGAGCTTCGACGCATCAGGGCCTTTCGGTTCACCCACGTGCACCCCCATTGAAGAGCAACCCTTAGTGGCGTTAGGAACTGAACTTCTGGATAGTCGTGAACACACCACCCCGCCAGAGGCCACCTGAAGTTTGTCTCGCAGGTTCTCGCAGTCCTCTGCATGGACACGTCAAACGGACCTAAAGGTCATAGGTTCTTATTCAACGGAGAAGGAAGCCAAGACAGAGGAAAACCTTCCTGTCGGAGGCATTTCTATTTTCTTAACCCTCTCATAATTGCTTGAGGTAATTTTTCTTGAAAGTCTGGCCGGATGGAAAGCTCTTCTCCATTTATATCAACAATTTCATTCTTTACCTCAATCATTGAAGCATAAAACTTTTTCTTGAAAAATGGTATGACTTTTATAATTCCTCCGGAATATAATGTTAATGCACTGTATATTCTATCTGAAAACTTTTCATGGAATTTTTCATCATTATTAAAAGTTTCAACGTTCATTGTTTTAATAATGTCAATTTTATCTTCAATAATCGGTATGATTAATTTAACAACTTCTGAATCCTTTGCTTTATCAAAAGTTTCCTGTGTTGATTCCTTTGCTTTAACGATAGACTCTTTAGCGACCTAACCTAAGAAAACTACCCTGTTTTTCGCACAACAACATGTTCAAATATATTTGATTATTAAATAAATAAGAGTAGGATAAAAATCGATATTCACAGCAAAGCAAAGCACAGTTTTTTTAACTTAATTAAACTGGAGATTCATAATGCGAATATCAATTAACGGATTTTTGAAAGATAGACATGATGATTTTTGTACCGAACATAATGTCGGTGCTGTTTTATTTGATCAAGGTTTTATCAACTCTGTGTATAAAGAGGCTGACCTAAATTTAAATTGTGAAGATGGACTCTACGAGTCCTCTGATTTATTTAAAATTTGGAACAAGTTAGAATCTTTGCCACACTAGAGGTCAAACTTTAAAGGCTGACAAAGTCAGCGTAATTCATCTTCTTCGGAGGATGAATTGCGATGACAAACTGTAAAAATTATTGTTTCACCACACTAATCCACCTATGGGGCAAGGGTCATCAACACACTGTGAGCTTTGTGGACACAAAGTTAAATATTTATTCGGTGTTGGAGCTGAACATTCAAGCCTAGTGAGTGTTGTTGATTTAATTCAAAAACATTCTCAGGAAAAGGTCAAAGAAATACTGAACTCTTATCAAGTTCACTCCTCAAAATATTCTCACAGCCTATTCGAATGCCCTTTTTGTGATACTGCCCACAACAGGTTCTACCTGAAACTAGACTACGGCAATAAACAGACTTTTGAAACCCAGTTTAGGTGTGGTGACTGTAGAGCGTCCTTAATTCCTGCAACAAAATCCGCTGACAGGTATTTCTGTAGAAAGTGTGGCGAGAAAACGCTAAAGCAAGACTGCGAAAAAGAATGGAATTAAAACGCGTTCAAAAGTAACTGAAGTGGTAACCGATTTGGTAACCGAAAAAGACTGACTTTTTTGAGCAGATTGAAAGTACAGGTTTGGCTTTACAAGGAGAGTAACAAACTAGCGTTAGTACAAGTATGGAATGAGTTTCTATGTGCTGAAAAACCGGCAAATAGAAAAATTCAGAGTCATTCATCATTTTTTTCTCAAGCGTGTTGGTTTGGTGGATTAAATCTCACCTTCCTTTGTTTTTTTTGCATACAGTTGATAGGCTAATTGTTATCATGCATTTAATAATACCTTGACTTTGCGGCTTGGTATTCCTGTTCTTCCCACCGGGAAAAATGGTGGCATCCTTATCCAACAGAATCATATTTATTTCTCATGAACTTGATATTCAAAGGAGAATATGAAACTATGGGAAGGTTTGTGATTTTAATCTACTAATTTTGACATCCAATTTTTTTACCATGGAGGATAAATGTGCTGGAGCGGTGAAGCATCAACTGTATTGGCCACAATCGGGTTTGTTGGGGCGGCCCTAGAGTATAAAAAAGCGATTGCGAAAGACCCTACGACCTCTTTATCCGAAGTAGATACTGACGGCTACCTAAGCCGACACAGACTGAGGGCATTGACGCTTGGTTATTTTACTCTCATGGAGTTGTTGCAGGCGGTAAATTATATCTATCTTGATGTCCCCGGCCCAATGAACGCCTTGGGGGCGTTTCTAGGGTTCGTCCACATATCTTTTCAACCCATCCTCACAATTTGGTTTGTCGTCTCGTTTCTGCCCAAAAAAAGGTTGAAATATTGGTTCCTAAAAGTAACCGTTATTTCCACCATCGCAAGTGTTATGTTCCTCCTCAAAGGGATCATTAATCCCTCTTTGCCGGGTTGTTTTGCAACCCAATGCACCGTGGGAAATGGCGTGTTGGATACCCTAATTGGCAACGGTGCCATTGGATGCTCTTCGGCGATGGTATTTAAATCCTATCCGGGGGATTGGCATATAGCATGGCAATGGGCCATGAATTCTTGTGGATATTTCGCCACTGCGGGTTACACTTTTGTCGCCTTCATTCTCCCTATTTTCTTAGGGGGCTATCGGATTATGATTTACGGGTTTGTCATGGGGCCCCTCTTAGCGTATTTCCTCACTGGGAATCCCGATGAATGGGCCGCTATTTGGTGCTTACTTTCAATTGGGTTCCTCATCCTTGTGAAGACTCCGGTCATCGAAAGATTTATGACTGTCAAACATGAGAGTTGGAAGGATACTTTCATTTGGTTGAAGCACCGCTTAAGGTCTGACTCCACCTAAAAACTTCTGGGGGACATTAATGGCTATACAAGGAGAGCAACCAACCTAGCGTTAGTATAACTATGGAACGGGTTATACAAATTACAAGGGTAGAGAATTGTTTTTTACGACAGTACTAACTACCCATTTTTTTGCTTTTTCGAATTCATGATAAGGAAAAACTTTGATTTTAGGCTTTATAAAATGTCTGATTACTAATGTAGCGAAGTTAGTTAGTATAGAGTCACTCACTAATACTAAATACGAAACTTTTTGATGATGATTTTTTACAAAACGAAAATGTGAAAAAAGTGCGGGTAATGACTGCCAACCAGGGAAAAACTTAGTATAAATAATTAACCCATTTAGTCGTTTGGAGTTTTTAATGAAAGGAGCCAACTGATTAGTTGCTAACTGAAAATCTTTCTCAGAAAGAGGTCCTTCAGGTTGTAATATGGCAATCAGTTTTTCTTCGTCAATTTTTATTGAAAGCACTTTCCACCTATATTTTACAGATTGAGAAAGTTTCTATGTAAACATCTCATACTTTACGCTAGATAGAAAGTTATTATTTTACATAAAAGCTAAAGATATGATAGTTACCCTCATACTCAAAGCCTCGCTTTAATTCATTTACTAGTATCATATTTCAATTTTTGAATATCGAACTTAATGCACATGAAAACAACATTTTATTTTCTAGCAATACTTACAAGTTTTTCAGCACACGCATCATAAATAAAACGAATAGACTACGAGGGTTTTACCGTTTGGGTAGATTGTGACAAGCGTGGCGCTGTGAAATTCCAATACAATGCCGCAACATGACACTGGTAGTTTTAAACGCCACAAATCGTTTCACATTGACCCTGCTGTTTCTTCATCATGCCAACACCTCTCATTTAAATCACCAAGCTACCGAATTACTGGATCCACGTTTACCAATGACAGTCTCACCTTCCCAAAAAGCAAGACCCGTATTAATATCCGTTAAAGTTAATTGAAAATAATATTCTGATTGTTGAGTACTACTATCGATCGTTACTACTCGCTGAATTATCCTTCCTGACAAACTTAAATCTGGAGCGATCATTTGTCCCTTTTTTGCTACAGTTTTTTGATTAAATTCATCAGATTCTCTTAGTTGCCTAGCTTGCATAGCCATATGATCTTCTGGTCCATTGCCACCCACTGCTGTGGTGACGACAACTTTGCCACTCTGTAGCAGTTGTACTCTTATTTTTTTTATTAATTGGCGGGTATCAATCCGCTGCATGGTATCGTTAACAACACGTGAAATTGCCAGAATATAGCGCCCTCCTCCACGTTTATTAACGGCTCCTGATTGCAGCATCGAACTAACTGCTTCACCAGCAGCTTTCTGAAAATCCCTATAATCAAGACCCATAACAGCTTGCCCTTGATCATTATGCATATCAATATTTGCTGTTTTAGTTGCACAACCTACTAGAGAAAAAAGAACTAAAGAAAGAAAAGATAACTTTATAAAGCTCTCAAAACAAAATCCAAATTCAACCTCATTAAAATTTGACTCAGATGTTTTCATAGAACGTTCTCTCTGATTAGAATTTGAAAAGAAGTTGCTTTCGTACTAGGTGCAATTTCTTGGAAATTAAAGGGACTATTTTGGAAAGCAGGAAAATCAACCCAACGAGTAAGAATAGTTGGGATAAAAAGACCACTTTTATTCAACCACTGAATGCGATATTGTAATTTTTGATACGAGGAACCGTCATTAAAACCTGTAACTTGCACCCTCAAATGACCATCGTCACTAACTGTCGAGAGCACATTGGTTAGTCTTAAATGACTATTCCAACCAGCATCAATAAAGCTAACGCGTTCATCAATGACCATTTGTTTCATAGAGCAACCGAGAAGAATAAAACAAAATAGAAAAGGCAACACAAACTTCATAAAAGCCTCCCAAAAATTCACATTGAAATTACACTATAAGTCAATTTAGAACTTTTCGTAAGTGACTTAATATAAACAATTGAACTCTGGTTTTTTGGTACTGTAATATCTATTAAATCATCACCTTTTGCAGAAATACTTAAAACACCATCTTTAGGCGTTTTAAGTTTGGCTAATTGAAACTCTTTGGGTAATGCTGTCCACATCCGAATATCGGCTGATGTTGAAGCCACTTGATATGCTGCGACAGCTAATCCTCCTAAACTCCCTAATTGATCTTGTGCAAAATATTGGGCTACTGTTTTAACCGCCGCAGACATCACAGCTCTACCAACAATCATGGGATACCGTTTATCAAACTCTGTCTGTACCACACGATCCATACTTGCAACAACACTAGATTGAATGCCCTTTTGTTCATTAGAACTGATATTCAGTGATTTATAAGACAAATCTCTTAGTTTAAGTTTAGGTAACGCTATGCCCGTATACTTAACTCGATTCGTAAGAAATCCTATGGGTAAATCTACTCTGAATTCTTCTTTTACTGGCCCTAACCCATTCTCGATAATGACCCACGTATAGTTTTTGTCATTTTTACCTCCATTAGCCAAATATTCAATTAATTCAAAGTCATTCTCCACGAATTCATTATGGTCAACCATCCCAAAGGACTGCTTTAATAATGTCGATGACTTCTGATAATCGCCCTGGGACATAAAAAAGAGTCCTGAAATATAAGTGGTAAACGGATTAATGAAATCCGGATACGCCCTAAAATCTTTTAGATTTGAGTAATTTGATTCAATACCTTTATGTAATAAAGGATTATTAAGGTTAGCTGAAATATTAGCCCTTTTATTTTTCTTTTCTTTTTCTTCAATTCCTTTCTTATATTCAGCAATTTCTTCTGCAAATCGTTCTTTAGCACGACGCTGTCGATCTAAGGCTCTGTTAAATTCCACCCGTGCCAGATCATTATCACCTTGCTGCCAAAAATTCAGCCCTTTGTATGTGTTAACCATAATGCCATCGTACTCACTAGCCTTGTAATCCATGGCAGTATCGTTCCAAAGAACTGAACCGACTTGGGAGCCAGCACTTTTCAGCAGCAGTTCTTCATTATGCTTCTTAATAATTGCTTCTGATTCATCAAAAATCTCTGTGCTATCAGAATATTTTTTAGCATATCTAAGCGCTGCTCCTACCTGAAGTGTTATTAATAAATCAGACGGATTATTCTTTTTGTTCGACTTGTTTTCTAACTCAATACTAGCTGCTTCTAAATAATCCCCTACTAAAAAAGAATTATTATATGTTTCAAATCTTTTCTTCTGAGCAATCGATGCACACCCAACACAGACAAAACAAAAAACTAAAATAAAGGTTTTACGCAAGTTATTTTTCATAAAATACTCCATCCTAAATCATCTTATAATAAAAATTCCTAGTGGGACACTAAATCAACGTAAAACGCTGTAGCTGTGGTGGGGAGTGTTTATAGTCGCTTCATACGGAGGGAGACATCGTCCTAATTGCCATAAACTAATCTCTAGCGGGGGCTCAGATCTTTTATAGGGATGGTCTATTGAACTAGATTAGTACAATCAATTAGTGGACCCTAACAAAGACCCTATGACACTACTTGGGGCGCATTTTATAAGAATTCAAAGCTATTATTATTGCTGTCATTCGTGGAAAACAAACTCCATCCAACTCCCATTTAAAGGGTACAACCCAAAGTTTAAGTTTATCATCAAACATCTGAATACATGAAGCGGCTCTGAAAAAGTTTCTGATTCAGGATATATCAAAAATAGCCAGATGAAATGCATACTATATTAGCTCAAAATAACTATTGCTGAATCTGGATTGCTGTTGATCACAATGGAATAAAATTCCTCCACTGCGAAGTGGGTTCCTGCGATACGGCTACAGGACGAAAGCTACATGGGAAGTCATTAAAAACAAAAACATGAGAGATGTCTTGAGTGATTATTGGAGTCCTTATGAAAAGTTTGTTCCAAAAGAAATA
>DTSI01000129.1:5470-22287 GCA_012965425.1 Methylococcaceae bacterium | reverse complement strand
CGATGGGTGATGATAAATAACATTTCATCATGTGCAACCTGACCATGCTTTTCGCTTTCAAAGGACTGCGAACTCAATAATGTGTCCAGATTTAAGTAGTCATTGTAATTAAGCGCTTTAAACTGATTATCCACGGCTCACATAACTCCTGAATCTATTGAACGATCGGGAATAAATAAGACATAAAACCCATTATAAAAATTCATTTTATAATGACTTTTAAAATAGGGGTGTGAGTAAATTTGATAAAGTTTATCGCTAAAAATCTGCGTAGCTCAGCAGTAAATTTGCTGAAAAAACGCCCTCATTACAGGCATTAGCATAAGACTTATACTTTAGTCAGCACCCATTCAGCTCCAGATTTCAGCTAGTTTATCGACCGCTATCATCAATTCATCCTGTGTATTGAGAATATCTGGGCAGAAGCGTAGTAATCCTTCACGCGCATCGCAGATAACACCAGCACTAATGAGGCTCTTGGCTAGGAATTTCGCTTGTGGATGCGGAATGGCAATAAAAGCCCCCCGCTCTTCGCTCTGACCGAGGAAAGGTATATCCTGTTTTTGCAAAAGACTTTCAATGGCCTTCTGCTGCTTCAAAGAATAACAACGCAAACGATCTACTCCAATAGCCAAAGTAAACATGAGTCCTGCGCGGGCCTGATAAAAAGGAAGTATAGCTGGCGTCGATTCAAAAAAACGATTCCCTCCGTGGGCCAATTGAGGCGATTCGGAACGAACAAAGTCAAAGGGTTGCGTTTGAGCAAACCAACCGGTGTCCAGTGTTTCAAGTATATCATCCAAATACCGTGGATGTAGGTAGAGCCAGCTTGCACCCGGTCCACCACGCAGATATTTATAGCTCCCACCAATTGCAAAATCGATATCCATCTCCATAACATCAAGGGGAATGACTCCAGCAGCATGATAGAGATCAATCAACACTCGCACCCCTTGGTCATGAGCCACCTTAATCAAATCCGGTAATGCAGACAATAATTGTCCGGTTGTAAACATGACCATCGAAAGGACTAGTAACTCAGGTTTCTCTTGAATTGCATCGTAGAAGTCTTCACTTTGATAAAAACGATCCTTTTTCGGTATAACGCGCTTTAACTGGATACGATGGTGCCCAGCATAGACCTTAAGAATATGATCAATGGAATTGAATTCGTCTCCGCTAGTCAGGACTCGAAAAGGACTATCATAACTGTTAAGGATGGTACGTAAGCCTTGTCCAGCACTTGCTCGGGGTGCGATGCAGTCCGCTCTGGGTGCATTAATTAATGTTGCTACCCGTTGGCGAAAAGCTGTTATTTCTTTAAACCAATTATCCCAGGCATTCTCTACATTCGTATACCAAATGCCTAACCCTTCCTGAAGATCATCTGCGGTCTGATCCAGCGCCCGACCCAATGAATGATTAGCCAAATATATCTTATCCTGAGAATTTTGCAGAGACCGCGTAAACAAGGGCCGTAGATGCCTGCACATTAATTGTTCGTCCAAAGCTTTGGTCCCTAATGCGAAGACAAACTCGTCAATGGAATTAATATTTGTGTGATTTGAATTCATTCCTGAAACCCAACAATTTGTTCAAGTTCTATACTGTGACAACGCTTCAAACTATGGTGTTCAAATACCGACCAATAGAATAATCAAATCACACTTACTTAATTCGTTGACCGCCCAGGGAGCTAACAGAAATACCACTATCGGTCGTAGTCCTATAAAAATGTCGGTCTTTATTCCCTTTTATGTTAAAAGTTATTAGACGTTATGAAAGCGCTCACTAAACTACAAACAAATCCATAAATTCATCTACCCGTATGTTTTCAAGCGTCCCCTGATCAGCAAATAACTGGTGAATTTTAGTGCAATTTTTCTCAGGTATTCTTGTTGCCAAATTATCTACAAACTTTTGTTTAAGAAAAGGTATTGCTTCCTCTCGTCGCCGTTTGTGACCTAGAGGATATTCCACGACAATCTCAAGCGTATGACTCCCATCATTAAAAAACACCTGTAATGCGTTAGCAATTGAGCGTTTAAATGGATCCACATAATCCAAGCTAAACTGTTTGTTTTCCAAAACCACCATCTTATTCCGCAACGCGGCAATCCGGGGGTCACTCGCCATTGGAGATTGATAATGGTCAGCGTTGAGACTGCCAACAAGCAATGCAACGGCAACCATATATTGCAGACAATGATCCCTGTCTGCGGGATTATTTAACACCCCAACTTTATCTATAATTTTCCGTCCTGATCGTTGTGTTTGAATGACCACTTTATCAATTTCCTCTAGCCGAGTAATTACTTGGGGGTGTAACTGTATGGCCGCTTCTATCGCAGTTTGCCCATGAAACTCAGCCGGGAAAGAGATCTTAAACAAAATATTCTCTATAACATAACTGCTAAATTCTTGTTTTAATTCAAAGCACCCTCCCTTAAACAACACATCATAAAAACCCCATGTTTTTGCAGTCAGCACCGATGGATAGCCCGTTTCCCCCTTCATGGCGAGTAAAGCCAAACTTACTCCACGGCTAGTCGCATCACCCGCTGCCCAGCTTTTACGTGACCCCGTATTTGGATAATGCCGATAACTACGTAATGCGGCCCCATCCATCCAAGCATTACTAAGTGCACTAATGATATGCTCTCGACTCCCTCCCAGCATAGCCGTTACCACTGCAGTACTAGCAACACGTACTAACAAAACATGGTCTAACCCCACACTATTAAAACTATTTTCCAAAGCGATGACCCCTTGAATTTCATAAGCTTTGATCAATGCTGTCATTACATCGCCTATCTGCAAGGCCGGGTAACCTTGTTGTAGGTTTTGACGACTCAAGTAATCTGCTATTGCCAATATGGCGCCCAAATTATCCGAAGGATGCCCCCATTCTGCAGCCAACCAAGTATCATTAAAATCTAACCAGCGTATCATTGAACCTATATTAAAAGCGGCCTGTACCGGGTCAAGTTGATAGCCGGTACCAGGAACACGTGCGCCACCCCTTAACGTCGCTCCGGGTACAATAGGGCCTAATAATTTGTTACAAGCCGGATATGATAAGGCTAATATCGCACAGCCTAAAGCATCCATTAAACAATAACGTGCCATTTTCCTAGCTACACTATTATCTGCTTTATATTCAATAATATAATCTGCAATTTTGCTCAGTATAGTATCTGGAAGTTGTTGACCACAAAATGGTAAAGTCGTATTGACCATTGCGCTAAACAGAATTGTTAATGACGTTGTTCAACAACTTTATAATGCCTAGGTGCAAAGCCAATATAATCAGCACTGGGCCTAATCAGACTATTTGTTTTACGTTGTTCAAAAATATGTCCTGCCCAGCCAGCCATCCGTGAACACACAAAAATTGGAGTAAACAAACAACGCGGTATTCCTAAAAAGTGAAATGTTGATGCACTAAAAAAATCAAGATTGGCACATATTTTTTTTTCTTCCCACATAAGCTTTTCAATGGCTACAGAAATGGCAAAAATATGCTCATCATTAGCACGTTCGGAAAGTTTTCTAGACCATTGTTTGATGACAGCATGACGTGGATCCGATACTTTATAGATAGCATGACCAAATCCCATAATTTTTTCTTGACGGAGTAACATCTCCCGAACTCCCACGACAGCTTGCTCAGGCGTTTGGTAACGACTAATTAATTCCATTGCCGCTTCATTAGCACCACCGTGTAGTGGACCACTCAAACTGCCTATAGCTGCACACACAGCAGAATAATAATCTGATAAGGTTGATGCACAAACACGTGCAGCAAATGTTGAGGCATTAAATTCATGCTCAGCATAAAGTATCAGCGAAACATCCAAAGCTCTTTGCGCTAAGCTATTAGCTGGTCGACCATGTAGACAATGTAAAATATGCCCGGCAATAGAGGGATCGTCAGTTTGCGTTTCAATGCAAACACCATCATGACTGTAGCGATACCAATAGCACATCATCACGGGTAGTAGCGCTAATAACCGTTGGGCAATAACAAATTGGTCACTAAAACTTTGCTCAGGCTCCAGTATTCCCAACATTGAACAACCCGTTCTTAACACATCCATGGGCGCTGTTGATGCTGGCATTTTCTCCAGTATTTGTTTGAGTCTTTTCGGTAATCTACGTAAGCTTTTTAATTTATTTGTAAAATCCTGCAACTGGCGAGCATTTGGTAGTTCACCATGTGTCAACAAGTAAGCCACCTCTTCATACGTGGCTAGCTCTGCTAATTCAACGATATCGTAACCACAATAAAATAAACTGGCGTCATTCCCTACGCTAGACAAGGACGTTTGTCCAACAGTCTCACCACGTAATCCTTCTTTTTTGGGCTTAGACGTCAATACAACTTTATCCTTAGATATCCATTCATCTAGTTCTAACTCATAAGAATGATAAGCCAAAATATCGTAAAGTTGTTCACGGGTCTGCATTTGTTCAAGCATTTCTTGTTGACTACCGTGCTCACGAATACACTGATAAACAGCCATCGCTGCATAGTTCATGGCTCTGAATGCCGATAAAGGATAAAGTATTATTCTGATGCCAATATCATGTAGTTGGTTAGCACTAAACAGCGGTGTTTTACCAAATTCAGTAATATTTGCCAACACCGGTACATGGACCGCCTCAACAAAGTGCTGATAATCTGTCAGGGTCGTCAAAGACTCAACAAAAATCATATCCGCACCGACCTCAATATACCTATTCGCACGATCTATTGCGGCATTTAAACCTAGCTCAGAAGCGGCATCGGTACGAGCCATTATTACAAAGTGTGAATCTGTTTTAGCAGCCACAGCTGATTGAATACGTTCTACCATTGCCGTCGTTGACACTAAGACTTTGTTTGCTTGATGGCCACACCGTTTAGCCTGAATTTGGTCTTCTAGATGCATGCCCGCAGCACCGGCTTTAGTTAACTGTTTGACCGATCGGGCTATATTTAAAGGATTTCCCCAGCCGGTATCAGCATCGACCAGTAACGGTAAAGTACTAGCTTCTGTAATACGCTTAACTTCTTCAACAACATCATTCAGAGTCGTCATACCAAGATCAGGCAAACCAAAACAGGCATTAGCAACACCTGCTCCTGATAGATAAATAGCCTGAAAACCAACCCGCTCAGCAAGTAACGCGCAATAAGCATTCACTGTCCCTACAAGTTGTAATGGTCGCACATCATCAACTAAGATCTTTAACCGCAATCCAGCAGATTGGGGAATTTCGGCACCGATTTTAAGCTTTAATTCAGTAGCTAATAACAAATTTTGTTTTTTGTTCATCCAAACTATCCCCAACTTCTGTAACACCCTTTAGCCTTACATTGTTGTGGCGAAAAAACTTCACCACCGAGTTCTCAAGGAAAACAAATCACTTTTAACCCTTCATAAATAAGCCTCAAGTTTATCTATTGACAATACTTTCTGGTCTACAATCAGTGTTCCCACTGGATTATAATGAGCAAAACTTAAGCACAATTATTGTGTCACCGCCATTGTCAGTTTAAAGTGTTAAGACCCAAGCAGATTGGGAGAAGTTTCAATCAGCTTAGTTGTTATTTTTTTTCTAGGACTAATGATCAAGCACCGAGAGATTTAAGCACTAGAGTCTGACATTAATATTGACTTTTACAACACGGCTCGTCTTTGAAAGGCGATACTAAAATAATTCAACGACATACTATGACTTCCTTATTTTTCGCCAGTTTGAATTTAACTACTTATTCAAGGTCGAAATATGTATAGCCACAGTTAGGTTAATAGCATGTCTGAACAAACTTGTTTGTTAGAAATTAGCACTGACGGCATTGCCACATTAACTTTGAATAGACCCAAGGTTAATAATGCTTTGGATGAAGCAAGTGTTAATTTACTAATTGACTATCTGCATGCACTGGAAGTCAATCCTGCTGTACGCATCGTAGTACTTAAATCAACAGGAAAAGTTTTTTGTGCCGGCGCTGATCTTAACTGGATATCCAGCAATGAAATGAGAGCCACTACAAGTACAGACACGATGAGTCTGAAACTTGCGCAACTTATGCAGATATTGCACAACCATGTTAAGCCGACGATTATTTTAATAACCGGCGCTACTTATGGCGGTGGTATTGGCTTGGTTGCCTGTTGTGATATTGCTATAGCCACCCAGAATACAATTTTTTGTTTTTCAGAAGTACGATTAGGTCTGGTTCCGGCGATCATCAGTCCTTATATAGTTAAGGCTCTCGGTAAACGTATCGCTCTACGCTATTTTTTAACTGCCGAAAATTTTGATGCCCAAGAGGCCTGGCGTATCGGATTAGTACATCATGTCGTTACCGAAAACAAACTAGGAGACTATTTAAACAAAATAACCGATGCCTTACTTGCCGCAAGTCCAAATGCACTCTCTAAGACCAAACTGCTAGTCGCTGAAGTATCAACACGGCCTCTTGATGATACGCTGATCCGGAGAACATCACAGTTGATCACTGAAATACGTAATACATCAGAGGCCAAAGAAGGGATCTCAGCTTTTCTACAAAAACGTAAAGCCACTTGGGTTAAAGAATTACCATGAGTTTCTGTGTAGAAAAATTGAATGGAAACACTAAACGCTGTGGTTGCGTTACTAGACTAGTCCCTAATTGGGTAATCCACCGTTTCTAAGACGGTAAAAAACACAATGAATGAGAATTAAACATGAACCCGCTTGCAAAGCTTCTTTAGCAGAAATTGTTAGACTATGGAACTTCCGAGTCAAGTCAAACTTGTGGAAGTCGGTCCTCGCGATGGATTGCAAAATCAACCGGTCATGGTTTCTATTGCACATAGGGTTGAGCTCATTGAGCGGCTAGCCCAGTGTGGTTTTAGCGCAATCGAAACAGGCAGTTTGGTATCAGCGCAACGAATTCCGCAAATGGCAAACAGTGAGATTGTGTATCAACATATTCATCAACGGCCAAATGCGGAATATATTATGTTGGTAGCTAACCAACAAGGCTTAGCCAGAGCCATTTCTTGTCAAGCGAAAACTATCGCGGTGTTTTGCGCAGCAACAGATGCTTTCTCATTAAATAATATTCATTGCTCGATTGATGTCAGCATGGCGTCCATCCAAACCATTGTTGGCCAAGCAAAAGAAAAAAACATGGCCGTCAGAGGTTACATTTCATGTGTACTAGGTTGCCCATTCCAAGGTGTTGTTCAAATAGATAAAGTCTGTGAACTGGCTGCAAAATTATATGAATATGGCTGCTATGAGGTCTCGTTAGGCGATACAATTGGTGTTGGTACTCCTCTTCAAGTAATAGAACTTCTCTCTGCCGTTAAAAAAGTCATTCCTACTGATACTATTGCCGTACATTTTCATGACACCTATGGCCAATCATTGGCCAATATTTTCGCCGCTTTACAAACAGGCATCCATATCATTGACAGCTCAGTTAGTGGGTTAGGGGGCTGTCCTTTTGCCCCCGGTGCTTCGGGTAATATTTCCAGTGAGGATCTGGTTTTTATGCTTAATGGATTAAGCATAAAAACTGGTGTTAATCTTGATGAATTAATAGCTACAAGCTGGTTTATTGCTGATCTTCTGGATCGTCCCCCCACCGCCAAAGTGACCTTGGCAAATGCTGCTAAACATTAATAGTGATAAATAGTGAACGAATTAGAAGTACCAATATCCAATCATCACATAGGTAATAATCGCAGGCATAAAAATGTATACAAGATCGCCGTATATGGCCTAAGCATGAACTATAGAAGTACTTTTACTAGTTTTCCTAAAGGTGATGGCAACGGCGTTTTACGTTACCCCCAAATTGCTTTCAGTTGCACTACTTTCGGTAGAAGCTATCTAGACCAAATCATTTACCCTCTCGACTCTATCGTCAAGGTTATCGATTTAACCAATGTTATTTATGAAGCCACTAAAGCCATCAATCAAATCGCAGTCTCAATTTACACTTCAATATTGAAAATTTCGAAGCTAACCAAAGTACTGAGAAAATTCAGTATTAAATAAAACCAATGTGTTGTGCATATATAAAACAACGCATCATTTAGTGGGGAGTGTATCGTGAACGAAACTGTAAAAGTATCGAGAAAACAACCACATAAGACCTTTTCGCCCACCTATAAATCCTGCCATTGTGTTGCTAAATTCAATATTAAACATTATAAAATGCTTGATTATGAGGGTAACCTTTTGGTTACAAATATCCCTGAGATTGCCAACAATAAACAACAGCTCATAAAACTTTATCAAGCAATGGTGAGTACCCGTTTATTTGATAAAAAAGCAACCTTGCTACAACGACGCGGACAACTAGGCACTTATGCCTCTTCATTGGGACAGGAAGCTATAGGTGCCACAATTGGCTGTCTTATGCATGATGAAGACGTTCTATTTAACTACTACCGTGAATACGCAGCACAATTCATGCGCGGTGTTAAGATGAGTGAAATCTTATTATATTGGGGGGGAAATGAACAAGGCATGAACTTTCAAAAAGCACGCCATGACTTTCCCATTTGTGTTCCAATTGCCAGCCAAGTACCCCAAGCAGTAGGTGCGGCTTACGCCATGCAATTGCGTAAACAACAGCGAGTAGCTGTTTGTGTTCTCGGTGATGGAGCAACCTCAAAAGGTGATTTTTATGAAGCTATCAATGCTGCGGGCATATGGAATCTACCTATTGTCTTTGTTATCAACAATAATCGTTGGGCCATTTCTCTACCACAAGATAAACAAACTCATGCACAGACGCTAGCACAAAAAGCAATTGCGGCTGGAATTGCGGGGGAACAAGTTGATGGCAATGATATTATTGCCTTATATTGCCGTCTCAAAAAAGCCATAGAGAAAGCACGTAGTGCCGACGGAGCAACCATTATCGAAGCCCTTACCTATCGACTCTGCGACCATACTACAGCTGACGATGCCAGTCATTATCGGAACCAACAGGAAGTGCAAGAAAACTGGCTTTTTGAACCTATCAACAGACTTAAATGCTATTTAATCAAACAAGGTTACTGGTCAGAAACTGATGAAGAAAAATTATATATCCAGAGTCAAGAAGAAGTAGAAATCGCTGTGAAGGAGTATCTTAATACACCGGCACAAAAGCCTGAAAGCATGTTCGATTATTTATATGAAACATTGCCTGATACCTTAGTAGAACAACGTTATTCCGTCATGGTTAAGGAACCAAAATAATGGCCGATGTTACTATGCTTGATGCAATTAATATGGGGCTACGGACAGAAATGTCAGCAGATTCCAGCGTTGTCTTACTCGGTCAAGATATTGGCATCAATGGCGGGGTATTTAGAGCAACGGCTGGCTTGCAGAACACATTCGGTAAACAACGAGTCATAGATACACCATTATCAGAAACGCTGATTGCTGGAATGTCAATAGGTATGGCTGCTGAGGGTCTCAAACCAGTAGCCGAAATTCAATTTATGGGTTTTATTTATGCAACTTTTGATCAAATTATTAATCATGCTAGCCGCTTACGGAACCGCACCCGCGGCCGGCTCACTTGTCCCCTAGTGTTACGCGCCCCCTTCGGTGGTGGCATTCATGCTCCCGAACATCATTCTGAAAGCACTGAAGCATTGTTTGCTCATATTCCTGGCTTACGTGTCGTCATTCCATCTTCACCCAGTCGTGCTTATGGTTTGTTGCTCGCAGCTATACGCGATCCTGACCCAGTGATTTTTCTGGAACCAAAACGTATCTATCGTATGGTTAAACAACAGGTACAAGATAATGCCGAAGCATTACCTTTAGATGTTTGCTTTGTCTTGACTGAAGGCAACGATGTCACTCTGGTTTCGTGGGGTGCGATGATCCATGAAACATTAGCAGCAGCAGAACAATTAGCGACTAACGGGATCAATGCCGAAGTTATTGATGTTGCCACCATCAAACCTTTAGATATGAATACCATATTAGAATCAGTCGCCAAAACGGGTCATTGTGTGATAATCCATGAAGCGGCCAAAACCTGTGGCGTTGGTGCTGAAATAGCCGCACAGTTAGCCGAGCTAGGTTTGATGAGTTTGTTCGCGCCGGTTGAACGAGTTACCGGCTTTGACACAGTGATGCCATTATTTAAGCTTGAACAAAACTATATGCCAAGCGTCGCCCGCATCATCGCTGCCGTGACTAGGTCGTTAAAAGACGCATGAACTTCTTTAACCTACCCGATCTTGGCGAAGGCTTGCAAGAAGCCCAGATCATCGAATGTTTTACCCGCAAAGGGGATAGCGTTCAACAAGATGATATCCTGCTTTCCGTTGAGACCGCAAAAGCAATAGTTGACCTCCCTAGTCCACAAGATGGCATCATTGAACACATCTATGGCCAACCCGGTGATATTATTCAAGTCGGCGATCCATTAATAGAATTTGTTACGCCCTCCTCCGCCAAACAAGACACTGGCACCGTTGTTGGTGTTGTCAGCGAAAGTGATACGGTTATCACTGAACCGGCGATTGCAGTCCATTATGCCTTGCCGATGAACAGTAAAGCCACCCCTGCAGTCAGAGCACTGGCTACTCGCTTAAAAGTTGACTTAACCATGGTCAAACCCAGCGGTAGCAATAACACCATTACAGCTAACGATATAAAAAGAGTTGCAAAGATGATCAAAGAATCAGGTGCTATGGTGCCTTTAAAAGGAACGCGTCGAACCATGGCGCTAACCCTTAATCAAGCTCATCGTGAAGTCGTTGCCGTCACCATCAATGATGATGCCGATATTGCTGCCTGGTACAATAAAGGAGATATTACCTTACGTTTAATTAAAGCAATTGCAAAGGCCTGTAAAGCTGAACCAACTCTTAATGCCTGGTATGATAACCATGCTGTCGCACGAATCTTACATGAAAAAGTTGATTTGGGTATCGCTGTCGATACCGAACATGGACTATTTGTACCCGTACTGAACCATATTGAAAATCGTGATTCCAACGATTTGAGAAACACCCTTGATACACTTAAAGAAGCCGTCAAAACTCGTTCCATAGCACTGGAAAAAATACGAGGTCATACCATAACGCTCTCTAACTTTGGTACCTTTTCCGGACGCTATGCTAATCCCGTTATTGTACCACCCACTGTTGCCATAATCGGTGCGGGCAAAACCAGACCCCAAGTAGTACAAGTTGCTAATCAATTTGAGTCTCATATGATTTTACCCTTATCATTAACCTTTGATCACCGAGCAGTCACGGGAGGAGAAGCGACCCGGTTCCTGACTATCCTACTCAATGAATTAGAACGAGCCGAATAGGATGAAACTATGGCCAGTCAACCCACCGATGCTTTTCTTCAACAATACATGCCAGACAAAATGTGCTTCGGATGCGGCCACAATAATGCTTATGGCCTGCAAATTAAAAGCTACTGGCAAGACGATAACTGCATTTGCATTTGGCAGCCCGAACCAAAACATCAAGGATGGCCAGATGTAACCTGTGGTGGTATTATTGCCACACTCATCGATTGCCACTGCATAAGTTCTGCCATGGCTACTGCTACCCGTAATGAAAACCGACTGCCGGATTCAAAGCCATACTACCGTTTTGCTACGGGCACCCTCAATATTAAATATTTAAACCCAACACCGATTACAACCCCCATAACCTTAAAAGCCAAAGTGACTAACATAAAAGAAGCCCGCATATACACTTTACACTGCGACGTGTTCACTAAAAACGAGCGAACAGTAGCGGCTGAAGTCATTGCTTTTTTACTGCCTCATGACTAGCGATCAGTTATTGCTAACTAAGCATAATACCGAAGCTGACCCAACTATATAAATCGTCACCCGGGAAATATCAGTTACACGGTAACCCGTCCGGGTATATTAAACCCATATCGTTGAGTACTTTTTGGTCATACAACGAAACGTCATCATCAGTCTCTTATATTCGGTAAATTCTCGCGCACTACATTTTGTTCCAATAGGTCTGCATAATCACCCTGCATAATTTTTGCGCCTAATTCACTTATCGTAGAACTTCTAGCCTGTCGGTGTTTTTTGATTTTAATAAAATAGATTGCTATCTGGTCACGGGCTCGTATGCAAAACTCATCAGCCAACGCAATGGCATGTGGACTTTCACCCTGTAATGCCCGTTGACACGTGACCGTCATTACTGACAATAACATTGCAATCTCGGCACTATAACCCAGTACAACCTGCTGTTGTTCAATACGTACTCGTGGTTTCGTTATATCTTGTCGGGGGTGCTTTTGAAAATAGCTCACAACAATTATTTGGTAATAAATGAAATATTGTGTAATGACCTTTACCATTAGTAAGCGCTTCAAACCTTGCTGCGCTTTCGGCACATAACGCATATGTAAATAAAGTGGGGATGAACGATTTTGTTCCGGACTACGGGAGGTGAATAAATAGCCTTTAGCGTAATGACCAATGACTTTAACCAAAGAAATAATTCTACTGACTAACGATAATGACCGATTAACTATTTTCTCGTAATCTTTTAAAAAGTCGTTAAGTAAGCAGCGCATTATATATAATTTCAACACATTGGATCCCCCCTCACCTATTTTCATCATGCGGGCACTGCGAAACAAACGTTCCACAGCCACTGCGGTATCGCCACGACTGGCTTGTGAGGCATAGCTTTCATAGCCGCGTCCACCACGCAATTGTAATGTTTCATCAGCAATATCAACAAGTACATGTGAACTAAAAAGTTTCAACATAGCCGCTTCCAAACGAATATCGACGTCTGGGTGATCGGCAAAAGCAGAAACGAATTGTAAAAACGATTCGCAGGCATAAATATTCGCATTCATGTTTACCAATTGTTCGGTATTAAGCTCATGCTCACCTATTGGTTTACCGCCTTGAACACGCTCTGCCCCCCACCATCGTGCGACACGCCCTAAGTGCTTCATCATACCCAATGAGATGGCTGAAATATTAATACGCCCTGAGCCCAGATTCATAAAAGCAATCTTCAAGCCGTCCCCTACTGCACCGACAATATTTTCTTTGGGTATTTTTACTTTGTCTAGTTTAATAGCGGCATTGGGTAGACCATGCCAACCACAGAACGATAACGGCTTTACCATAATTCCAGCATATGCCCGCTCAACAATAAAAGCAGTAATGCGCTTACGTGGGTCAACTTTATTAATTTCCTCACCGGTATAAACCACCACCGCTAACATAATGTAAATATCAGCTATTGTCCCCAAGGTGGTGAATAATTTTCCTCCAGCACTCCAGTCACCGCTGATTTCAAAGTGATTACCATCTGCCGATACTCTAGCGATCGTTTGTAAGCCACTGGGATCTGAACCGGTTTCAGGTGTTGTTAAACAAAAGGCACCGAGCGCATGGGTCGCTAATTGTTTAAGGTATTTTTTTCGTAAAACTTCGTTCTGCTGCTGTTGCCTCTGGTTTCGCTCCAGTTTTTGTAAAGATAATAAACCTTGCGCTACACCAAGCTGTTGAACCGAAACAATTAAGGCTAACACTTCACTCCGGCTACCAAGCTTTTCTAAGAGCATGCTATATTGGCATTGTGACAACCCCAAACCGCCATATTTTTTTGGTATTTTTGCCCGTAGACAGCCTAGCTCTCTTAACTCATTCAGATATGAATCGGGTATCTTCGAACTATTTTCGATACGTTCAGGATCTACATCAGCTACCAACCAGTGGTGCAGTCTTTCCAATAATGAGACATCATCAGTGCTCTTTTTCCAATGGGACAAATAACGGTTTATAACAGAATAATTAATCTTCCCCGTTAATAATTCTGAAAAGGGGGAGTTGCCCTGTTGCCCATGAGCAAACTCAAAAGTTTTTTTAAATCGTTCATAGTTGGATTCAACCACAGTACACTCTTGTCAAGACTGAACATACATATTTTGACTGTACATAGCTAATCCAGTTCCAAGGAACTCAGTAGGTAAAATAACTACGCTGCATCTGCTAAAATTATATTGAGCATATTCTCAAAAATTTACTCTCAATGTAATAGGTCTAGTAATGAACAAATTCAAAGCATACCGTATCCATTCAAACTCGAGTCAAATTCATTCAGGATTTGAAATGCTAGAACTTAACGATCTTACTTCGGGTAATGTTATTATCAAATCAATCTATTCATCAATCAATTATAAAGATGCGTTAGCCGCAACCGGCCAGAGCAAGATATTAAAAAAATCGCCTTTAGTTGGTGGTATTGATGTGTCTGGTGTGGTCGAGAGCTCTGAAGATAACCGCTATCAACGTGGCAATAAAGTTCTCATATGTGGCTCAGGACTTTCTGAAGTGCGTGATGGTGGCTATGCTCAATATGTTCGTATTCCAGGCCAATACATCATGAAATTACCTACTGGTATTTCTTTATATGAAGCCATGGCAATTGGTACTGCTGGTTTCACGGCCGCTTTAGCCATTGATCAAATGCAAAATAACGGTCAAATTCCAGACCAGGGACCTATTCTCGTTACCGGTGCTACCGGTGGTGTGGGTAGTTATGCAATC
The DNA here is from genome assembly GCA_012965425.1 of Methylococcaceae bacterium. GTDB lineage: Bacteria > Pseudomonadota > Gammaproteobacteria > Methylococcales > Methylomonadaceae > OPU3-GD-OMZ. The sequence goes on along the minus strand of DTSI01000129.1, from coordinate 7,718 downwards.
GACCTGCTGTCTAATCTGGGTTTTAAGGTGATAGCTTTAACGGGCAAACGAAATCAAGCTGACTATCTCCATGGTTTAGGCGCTAGTGAAATCGTCTCTCCAAAGGCACTATTTATGGGCGATCGTGCATTGGAAAAAGGCTTATGGGCTGGTGCCATCGATTGTGTCGGCGGCGAACTTTTATCGTGGTTAACCCGCACCGTACAGCCACTAGGCAATATTGCTGTAATTGGCTTAACTGGGGGCATAAGCATTAATACAACCGTGATGCCTTTTATCCTGCGTGGGATCAATTTATTGGGCATTAATTCAGCCGATAGCCCACCGGTGCTTAGAAAAAAAATATGGCACCGGTTAGCTACTGATTTAAAACCGCAGTTTATAAATAAAATCGTTACTCAAGAGATTAGCTTTGAACAATTACCAGAAATGTTTGATGCTTATCTTCAAGGGCAAAGTATTGGGCGAACCGTTATTAAAATTTAAAACGATAATCGCAATGCACCATCTAACCGTATCACTTCACCATTTAGCATGGGATTTTCGATAATATGCTGAACCAAAATTGCGTAATCTGATGGTTTTCCTAAACGCCGTGGAAAAGGAGTTTGTTGTTCTAGATTCTTAGATTGGGTTATATTGATTCCAGCCAGTAAAGGTGTAGAAAAAATGCCGGGAGCAATGGTCATAACTCGAATACCAAAATCCGCTAGCTCTCTGGATAACGGTAACGTCATCCCGTTTATACCCGCTTTGGATGCAGCATAAGCGACCTGACCGATTTGACCTTCATAAGCGGCAATTGATGAAGTATTGATTATAATCCCACATTCACCATTACTGTTTGGCGTGTTCCTACTCAGCAGAGTAGTCATTAGGCGTATCATATTAAAAGTTCCAACAAGATTGACATCTAAACATCGACGAAAATTTTCCAGACAAAATAATGAGCCATCTTTCTTCAAGATCCGTTCTGCAATCAATATTCCAGCACAATTAATCAAACCATGAATCGTTCCAAAACGCTTGATAGCTTTAGTTAATGCAACTTCAATACTCTCAACATCAGTGACATCCATGTGAATAAATAGTGATTCAGATGCAATCTGTTGCGCTTCACTGATAATTAAATCAGCCCCCACCACATTGGCGTTAAGTTTGATTAATTGCCGTGTCGTTGCCTTACCTAGCCCTGAGTTAGCACCGGTAACAAAGAAAGTATGCTTGGCAATTTCCATAACGCCCCCTGATATTTCCTTGCTTTTACTTTACAAATAGCATCAATATTCATCAGCAAATTCACGCCGTTATTATCCAACTACTTGCTGATTTGATAAATCCATATCGCTTAAGTTCCTAGCGTAATAATCAACTCTTGGGTTTTGAACTCTAAACAACACGTTAAGGTCTTAATAGCAGATATAAAAAACAAGAACTATAAACAGTTACCTAATATAGTTAAACCTGAATGTTATCGGAGATATTGGGGCACCGCTTGTGACTACAGCCATTTTATAAGCTCTCTGCTTCCTTCAACTGATAGGCTTTTCTCACGGAGTAGTCAATTTAAATGCTGCAAATTCTAATTAAGTAATAAAAACGGACCCTAAGCTTTCAAACGACAACTGAAAATCATCCTCTCTTATAAGGATAACAACAGTGAATAATGCCGAAACAGTAGTCATTACCGGTAGTGCCAGAACACCAATAGGTGATTTTACCGGCTGCCTAAGCCAGTGTTCTGCTACTCAATTAGGTGCCATTGCAATCAAGGGCGCGTTAATGCGCTGCGATATAAATCCGCATCAAATTGATGAAGTTTTAATGGGCTGCGTACTTACGGCTGGTTTGGGTCAAGCCCCTGCGAGGCAGGCTTCTTTAACTGCAGGTATACCACCATCAGTAGGTTGCACCACAATTAATAAAATGTGTGGCTCTGGTATGAAAGCAATCATGTTAGCACACGATTTAATTAAAGCCGGCAGTGCTAAAATAGTTATTGCCGGCGGCATGGAAAGCATGAGCAACGCACCTTATCTATTCTCTACTATGCGTTCCGGTCAGCACCTTGGGCACAGCAAGGTTTTTGATCATCTACTCAAAGATGGACTAGAGGATTATCAAAGTCAACGCTTAATGGGCTGTTATGCTGAAGATTGTGCGGAAAAATTTAGCTTCAGTCGTAGTCAACAAGATAAATTCGCCAGCCTTTCATTAACGCGCGCTCAAAGGGCTATCCACAACACGA
>DTSI01000129.1:0-5408 GCA_012965425.1 Methylococcaceae bacterium | reverse complement strand
TGCGAAGTAAACAAAATCACCCAATTAAAGCCCGTTTTTAAAACCAATGGTACAGTGACCGCCGCTAATTCAAGTGGCATTGCCGATGGCGCTGCTGCTGTTGTATTAATGTCGGAATCTGAAGCAAAAAAACGCCATATAACCCCTTTGGCAAGAATCATTGGCCATCAAAGTCATGCCCAAAAACCCGCATGGTTTACCACTGCGCCGACACTTGCTATTGAAAAGCTATTAAAGCAACAAGACTTAAACTGTGACGAAATTGATTTATTTGAAATAAATGAAGCCTTTGCAGTAGTAGTCATGGCGGCTATCCAAACATTACATTTGGATATTAATAAAGTCAATATTCATGGCGGGGCTTGTGCATTAGGTCATCCTATCGGCGCATCCGGAGCACGTATCATGGTCACCCTGCTCTCGGCACTGCAACAATATAACTTAAAACGTGGCCTAGCGGCATTATGTATAGGCGGTGGCGAAGCAACAGCAATGCTGATTTCAAAATGAACATATTAACCACAGCAATTGATAAGGATAGCGATACATTCAAACTTAATGAAGCAGCGATGCAGAATAAAGTGAATGACTGGCGTGAAATAATAAATACTGCCATGCACGGTGGCAGTGAACTGGCTCGAAAAAAACATACGGATAGAGGCAAGTTGTTAGTACGTGATCGTATTGCCTTGTTACTTGATGAAAACTCACCGTTTCTTGAATTTTCACAATTAGCTGGCTATCACGTCTATGAAGAAAGCATTCCTGCTGCTGGCATCGTTACTGGCATTGGTCGAATAGCTGAAAAAGAATGTGTAATCATTGCCAATGATGCCACTGTCAAAGGCGGCACTTATTATCCACTAACCGCTAAAAAACATTTGCGGGCTCAAGAAATAGCCGAAACCAATCATTTACCTTGCGTGTTTCTTGTCGATTCCGGTGGTGCCTTTTTACCCAAACAAGCTGAAGTGTTTCCAGATCGCGATCATTTTGGCCGTATCTTCTACAATCAAGCTAATATGTCAGCCAAAGGAATCGCCCAGATCGGCGTTATTATGGGTTCATGCACTGCTGGAGGTGCCTACATACCGGCTATGTGTGATGAAAGTATTATTGTTGAAAATCAAGGCACCATTTTTTTAGCCGGCCCACCTCTTGTCAAAGCAGCAACCGGTGAGCAAATAGGAGCACAAGCATTAGGCGGTAGCGAGGTTCATGCGAAGTCTTCCGGCGTTATCGACCATGTCGCTAAAAATGATAAACAGGCATTAGCGATGGCAAGAACCATTATTGCTAATCTACCGTACACCGAACAATCGTCTCCAGACAATAGCCCTCGTTACCAAGACCCCCTCTATGCAGCGAAGGAACTCTATGGCATTGTTACTAAGAATTATCGGCACTTATATGATGTTCGTGAAGTCATTGCACGAATCGTTGATGGCAGTCAGTTTGATGAATTTAAACAATTATATGGCACCACTCTGGTTTGCGGATTTGCGCGATTTTACGGGCGTTTAGTCGGTATCATTGGCAACAATGGCGTACTATTTTCCGATTCAGCGGTCAAAGGCACCCATTTCATCGAACTCTGTTGCCAACGTAAAATACCGCTATTATTCTTACAAAACATTACAGGTTTTATGGTTGGTAGCCAAGCGGAAGCGGGTGGCATCACTAAAGACGGTGCCAAAATGGTCATGGCTGTCGCTTGTGCGAAAGTACCTAAAATAACTATCATTATCGGCGGTAGCCACGGCGCAGGAAATTATGCCATGTGTGGGCGTGCCTACGCCCCAAGATTTCTTTGGAGTTGGCCTAATAGCCACATATCAATTATGGGCGGCGAACAAGCTGCCAGTGTTATGGCGCAAATACAACACGACCGGGCAACCTCAGAAGGGAAACAATGGACCGAGGCATCCGAGGAGCAATATAAAAAATCGATTTTAAAACAATATCAGAACCAAGGTCACCCTTATTACGCCAGTGCTCGTCTTTGGGATGATGGTATTATCGATCCAGCAGATACTCGAAAAATAATAGGTCTCTGTCTATCCGCCGTAATGAACACAGCTATTGCTGAAACCAAATTTGGAGTTTTCCGCATGTAACTAATATCTCTTGAACCATAATTAGCCAAAAGCATTTAATGAAATACCGAATCGACGTCTCATCTATTATGAACCCATAGATTGATATCTGATAGAACAAGCCATCCCTGTAGATCACACCAAAACAAAAAAAATATTTTCATAGCATAATTTCTGACTATGCTCCTTCCTTTGGGAATTGAATCCTACATCAAGTCTACAATGATAAGGTGTAAGGAACATGAGCATAGGGTCAATCGGGCGCGCTTGAATGCATTCCAAAATGATTCGCTTATTTAACAGTATTGCCTTCTTTACCGCCTCTCTAAATAACTAACATCTAATAGTATTCTATCCTTTGGAACTAACTTAAAAACATGGAACCGGTAAAATCAGGATTCTTTACCGGTCATCTGCAGTCCTGTTTTTTAAGAGCACTATTAAATACAACAAAAAATGCACTTGTTCCTGTTTAAACAGCCAATGAATAACATCAAAAATGAATCAGATCTGTCCCCATGAACTTTTCTAAATCACTTCCACTCTAATAGATATGTTTAGTCACCGGTGAACACAGTGAATAAAGTTCTATGGCGACCTTCTGCAGTACGGCGAGAGAATGCAAACATTACCCATTTTATGACATGGGTGAGAAATAAATATGGCATTGAAGTCAGCGAATACAATCAGCTATATCAATGGTCCATTGAAAACCCTGCAGATTTCTGGGAATTATTTTGGCAATTTGCAAATATCAAAGCCAGTAAAAAAGGAAATGTCACCCTATTGCACGCAGATAAAATGCCCGGTGCCCAGTGGTTTCCCGGGACACGGCTCAATTATGCAGAAAACTTATTAAATCATCGTAATAGCCATTCCTCGAGCATTATTTTTCACGGAGAAAACGGAACCACCCGACACATGTCATCGGCGGGTATTCATCAGCGTGTTTCTCAACTTGCCCAAGCGTTACGTAATGATAGTGTCAAACCAGGCGACCGCATTGCAGGCGTTTTACCTAATATTCCAGAAGCCATTATCGCTATGTTAGCTACCGCCTGCCTCGGCGCAATTTGGACTAGTTGTTCTCCTGACTTTGGAATTCCCGCCATCGTAGACCGCTTTAAGCAAATTAAGCCCAAAGTATTGTTTGTTAGCGATGGCTATTATTTTAATGGCAAAGAATTCGATCGGCTAAATCAGATTATGCCTTTAGTAAAAGCACTTCCATCGATTAAAAAAACCATATTAATTCCATATCTCAATAGTGAAGACCTCACAGTCAAGAGCCCGTTATCAATTTGGAGTAATTATTTATCCTCTTTCCCTGAAAATCTTCCTATAGAATACGAACCAATGAAGTTCGATGCTCCACTATTCATTCTTTATTCATCAGGAACTACAGGCCCCCCAAAATGCATTGTCCACAGTGTAGGGGGAACCCTGATTCAACACTTAAAGGAACATTTACTCCATGTAGACATCCACCCTGGAGACCGCCTGTTTTTTTATACGACTTGCGGTTGGATGATGTGGAATTGGCTGGCTTCCGGTTTAGCATCCGGTGCAAGACTAATCCTTTATGACGGCTCTCCACTTTATCCCAATACCAGCTCATTATTTGATTTAGTTGATAAGTTTAAAATTAATTTCTTTGGCGTTTCAGCTAAGTATCTTAACGTCATCCAGAAACACGGTGTTATTCCTAAAAAAACCCATGACCTTTCATCTCTGAGTACGATTTTATCTACCGGTTCACCGTTAGCTGCCGAAGGGTTCGACTTTGTCTACAACTCAATCAAATCAGATATATGCCTATCTTCGATTTCCGGCGGTACGGATATAATTTCCTGTTTTGTTCTCGGCTCTCCTATCCTTCCGGTACGCCGAGGAGAGATCCAATGTCGTGGTTTAGGAATGGATGTCGATGTTTTTGACGAAAACGGACAATCATTGCACAATAAAAAAGGTGAACTGGTCTGCAAAAAACCATTTCCTTCTATGCCAATTAGTTTTTGGGATGACTTCGAGCAAAACCAATATCGTGCAGCTTATTTTGAGAAATACGCGGGTGTCTGGTGGCACGGTGATTATGTGGCGCTAATGGAAAGCAACGGTATGATTATTTATGGGCGTTCTGATACGATATTAAACCCTGGGGGAGTCAGAATAGGAACAGCTGAAATCTATCGCCAAGTAGAACAGATTGATGAAATTCTGGAAAGTCTAGTAGTTGGACAAGAAATTGAAGAGGATTGTAGAATTATTTTATTTGTAATTCTACGCAATGATATTGTGTTGTCCGATAAATTAAAAATAAAAATCAAACAACATATCAGGCACATGAGCTCTCCCCGCCACGTCCCGGCTGAGATTCTTCAGGTGACCGATATTCCACATACCAAAAGTGGAAAGATTGCTGAAATGGCAGTGCATAATATTATTCACGGGCATCAGGTAAAAAACCGAAGCTCTCTATCCAATCCAGAAGCACTCGAACAGTATCTGCATATCAAAGAATTAATAACGTAAAAAAATAGACCCTGACACAAAACTTACAATTAAATTTAAGAAGCCAAGTATCTGCCCCGTAACAATTAATAAAAGGACTCAAGATCGTTCTGCAAGGTTCCTGATTTTCTGTCCATTTAATGCTAAGTAAGACCGTAACCCGTTTAATAAAAGAACTTGCACCGTTCCACCCTAAAGTGTCGCACCTACAATCAAGTGCGGATAAAAACAGAAAGGTGTTTTCGAAAAAACACCCAATGCCATCACCATTATTCATATTTCACAGTAATCATGGTTTAGCCAACCGCCTCAGTGGGTTGTCGTTAATGCACGCCTTTGCTCATCCAAGCCGTCCCAAAATACGGCAACACCATCCAGCATTTCATTGCTGTGATCAATAAAGGCATCCTCATCTATATCCAACGAAAAATAGAGCTCTTCCAGTTCTTCCTGTGTATGCGCGGCATGCTGAGCTTCTAACTGGTCGTGCCAAATAAAAAAACCTAACGGAATATCCATTGAATTTCGATCGTTAAATCGTCTGAACCCCCGAATCAATTGATTCCAAAATCCAGCCGCAGCCCAATTTTCGATTGCATAACTAGCAGCCTGAGAAACTTGATAATCTTCACCACCATAGAGCCGAATTAATTCGTCACAGAAAAATAAAGTGGGTTTCGTTCCGTGTTTAGGTTGTCCTATTTCTGCGAACGATAAATTCAGTTTCTTAGTGATGCTGTATAGCCATTCAAAATGACCTGCAGAAAAATGAAAAACACCACCCTCTACACTACCTTCCTA
>DTSI01000128.1:17274-22403 GCA_012965425.1 Methylococcaceae bacterium | reverse complement strand
AGCCTTATTGGCTGTCTTTTAGGTTGGGTCAGCCATGCCGGGCTCTTTGCTTTACTTAAAAACCTACTGCCTGATACCCTTGCGAGCGCCAACCCGCTGGCTATTTTTTTTGGTCTTATCACCGGTATGGTTATCTTATTAGGGTTTGCATTACCGCCATTACTCAGACTAAAAAAAGTTCCCCCTCTGCGCATTTTGAGACGCGAACTGGACCCCATACCCACCCAATCTGGACTCGTTTACGGCATGGCGCTTTTAATTATTTCAGGACTTATCTATGCCTTTACCTTAGATATAAAATTCACCTTATTGTTAACACTTATCGCCTCGTTAGGCATTGCATTATTAATGGGGCTTATCTACGCGCTGCTAACCGTCATAAAAAAACTCGAATCGCGGGTTAATTTAAATATTCGTTTTGCATTACTGTCGTTAGTTAAAAATAAGAAAAATACCGCCGCTCAGATACTGGCTTTTAGTCTCACCTTAATGGCAATGCTATTAAGTTTCTCCGTTCACCAAAACCTTTTAAACGACTGGAAAACACAACTACCCAAAACAACACCCAATCATTTTGTCTTGAACCTTTTTGAAAATCAACGTGATGACTTTCAAACTGATTTAACAACTCATAACATAAACAGCCAAGCTCTGTTTCCGATCGTACGCGGCCGTCTTATCAAGATCAACAACCAAGCCGTACAAAAAATAGTGAGCAAAGATTCCCAAGGGGAACGAGCGATCCATCGTGACCTCAGTTTAACGTGGTCCGAACAATTGCCTGATGGAAATATCATAACATCTGGAAATTGGCATACAAAAACCCACCCCTATAAAGTCTCTATTGAACAGAAACTAGCCACTAGCCTCAATATTCAACTCAATGATGAGCTTACCTTTACCATCGGCCATAAAAACATCAATGCCACCGTTACCAGTATTCGTCAAGTTAATTGGGATTCAATGAAACCTAATTTTTATTTTATTTTTTCACCCGACTCATTAACACCTTTCCCCAAAACCTTTATTACTAGCTTTTATTTAGCTCCGGAAAATAAAAACACTCTGAATACGTTAGCTAAAAAATACCCGGCGATAACTATTCTTGAAGTCGACTTTATTTTGAACCAATTGAGTCTCATTTTAAAACAACTCACCCAAGCCATTAACTACCTTTTGGTCTTTGCTTTAATTGCAGGACTGATTGTTTTAGCCGCCACGATCAATGCCACGATTGATGAACGCCGCCACCAAAGCGCGTTGCTTCGTACTCTGGGTGCAAGTCGGTCACTGCTTCGTAATAATCACTTATTCGAATTTGCCGGTCTAGGCGTTTTTGCTAGCTTATTCGCTGTCCTGTTACATGACTTAGCATCTTTCGCCCTGTATCACTTTATTCTAAAAATAACTTACGTTCCCAGTCTTACACTCTGGGTTTTCGTACCGCTAATAGGAACTGCAATCATTACCTTAACCGGACTTTGGAGTATTCGAAAAGTGGTTAATAAAAGCCCCTTATCCATTCTCCGGGAACACTAGTTAATCAGCAGCCAACTGTCTTTTAAGACGGTCATACAAACCCTCAAAATGACCATTACTCATAATTAGAATATGACAAGTACCTTCAACAGCGACCGCTAAAGCCGCCAATATTTCTTCAATTGAATCCATGATATGCAATTGATCATCGGCTTGTTCCAGCGCCGTCATATCCCATTGCATTCCCGATGACCGATAAATAAGTCCAATATTAGCTTCCTTGAGTGACGGCCCTAAAGTGTTTTGATGAATACCTTGTTTCATGCTATTTGATGCCAGCTCAACTACCGCTATAATAGGCTCATCCCCCACTTTTTTTCTCAGCCCCGTCAAGGTCGTTTGTATCGCCGTTGGGTGATGCGCAAAATCATCATAAACAGTTACGCCATTTTGCTGATAAATAACTTCCATGCGCCGTTTAACATTTTTAAATCGGTTTAATGCCGCTGTCGAGTCAGCCACCGTAATACCCACATTCCGAGCCGCTGCAATAGCTGACAACGCATTACTTACATTGTGCAACCCCGTTAAATTCCAATGAACAGATGCTTCATTTTTACCCTTAAGCGCAACCATAAATTCGCTGCCATCTGAATTCAGTAATATTGCGTTCCATTCGCTGGTCCCTTCAATAGAACTCCTCTCAACAGCAGTCCAACAACCTTGAGCTAAAACAGCTGAAATTTCATCTTCATTACTGGGAGCAATAATTAATCCTTGCTCAGGAATAATCCTAACCAAATGATGAAATTGACGTTTAATCGCCTCTAAGTCTGGAAAAATATCAGCATGATCATATTCCAAATTATTTAATACGACGGTGTTGGGGTGATAGTGTACAAACTTAGAGCGCTTATCAAAAAAAGCGGTATCATATTCGTCGGCTTCTATTACAAAAAAATCAGATTCGCCTAACCGTGCCGATTGAATAAAATTAAGCGGAACACCACCAATTAAAAAACCCGGTGAATAACCATTATATTCCAGTATCCATGCCAACATACTCGCAGTCGTAGTTTTACCGTGTGTTCCTGCAACCGCTAATACCCACCGGTCTCGCAAAACTGCCTCACTCAACCATTGCGGACCTGAAAGATAACGAATGCCTTGATTTAAAACATACTCAACAGCCGGGTTCCCCCTCGACAAGGCATTACCAATAATCACCAAATCCGGTGTTAATAATTCCAAATGTTCTTTTTGGTAACCGGTCATTAAGCGAACATCCATGGCCTCTAATTGCGTACTCATGGGCGGATAAATATTATTATCCATTCCACTGACCTCATGTCCTAATTGTTTTGCTATCTGGGCAATGCCACCCATAAATGTGCCACAAATACCTAAAATATGAATATGCACAATTTTTCCTTTTGTTTAATCATAATTTCAATTGCCATTATTCACCATCAACACTTTAATTTCTACTTGCGTTTATGGTTACATTCAGTTGAAATAATCCACTCTTAAATTCGAGAATCACATGGACGAAAAAAACAAAATATCCGTGGAAACTGTACCCTGCTACATTCCCTCAAAATCTTCTCCGAAAGATAACCGTTATGTTTTTGCCTATACGATTACTATTTCAAATATCGGTACCGTGGCAGCCACCTTACTCAGTAGGTTCTGGTTAATTACAGATTCCAACGGTAAAACACAAGAGGTCAATGGTGACGGGGTGGTCGGCGAACAGCCTTATTTAAAACCCGGTGAATCTTTTCAATACACCAGTGGCGCTATGCTTGAAACCCCGATCGGTGTGATGCAAGGTAAATACATTTTAATCTCTGATGACGGCATTAATTTTAACTGCCCCATTCCTCGCTTTACTTTATCTATTCCACGCACACTGCATTAACCATGTCTATTTATGCAATAGGGGATCTTCAAGGTTGTTACGATGACTTATTACGTCTGCTGGATAAAATCAAGTTTAATCCACAATCTGATCAACTTTGGCTTGTCGGTGATTTAGTTAACCGCGGCCCTAAATCACTGGAATGCTTACGATTTATCAAATCATTAGGACCCTCTGCGGTGAGTGTTTTGGGCAACCATGACCTACATCTTTTAGCATTGGCTACCAATATAAAAAAATACCATAAAAAAGAACCAACCTTTAACGCTATCTTAAAAGCTGAAGATCGTGACGAACTCTTACATTGGTTACGGCACCGCCCTTTACTGCATTACCATGAACCCTATTATCTGGTTCATGCCGGTATATCACCGCAGTGGGATTTAGAGACGGCTAAAAAAATGGCGCACGAAGTAGAAATGCAACTGCAAGATAACGAACGCTATCTTAAACTACTGAAAAAAATGTATGGTAATACCCCTGACCGCTGGAGCAATAACCTTATCGGCAATAAACGATCAAGATATATTTTAAATGCGTTTACCCGAATGCGGTTCTGTTATGAAAATGGTGCGCTTGATTTTGAACATAAAGACCCACCCGGCGTACAACCGAAAGAGCTCATCCCGTGGTTTGACATGCCAAAACGGCAAAACAACACAAACCGAATTATCTTTGGTCATTGGTCAAACTTAGGGTATTCAGAAAAAAACAACTGTTACTGCATTGATACCGGTTGTCTTTGGGGTGGACAACTTACGGCGCTTAAACTTGAAAAGAGAATGGAACGGGTTTCGTTAACCTGCCCCCTGAATCACTATTAGAGAAGGCAATCAATACACTGAGTAGAAATGAAAACCCAGTGTATTCAAAGACATTTTACTTTTAGATCATTGTTTTCAATATTTGAAAACCTTTTACCGCTTCTGCAATGCTTTCTTGGCGATTATCTTTACCTTTTTTTACACCAAAATAAGCACGTTTTAGTTTATCTTGAGTAAAATCCAAATCAGCACCAAAGTTATCACCTGTAATTTCCTTAGAGGCTTGGCGTGCTGCTTTCAATAGTTTCATAATAAGCTCTTTGTCACCGCCAACAGCATTTAATTCACCCGCTTTGGTTAATAATTTTTCACAATTATCAATTGCTTTAGCAATGTCTGCGAAACTTAACATTGTTCCACCCTGTGCTATTGCTGCAGTAGAAAATACACTCATGCCTAAAACAGAACCGGCAATCATTACAGCTGATAGAAATTTTTTCATAATACTCACACTATTAGTTTAAAAGGAAATTTTTATATTATTACAACCTTTATGCCCAAAAATCATTATTATAAGATTTGAGTAGTCGGCGATTGTATCGAACATTTTTAAAAACAACAATTATTTTTTATTTTTTATTGCTTTTATTAACGCGTTCTAATATTTTGAAACAATATTCAAAAGACACCGCTTTATCATCAATAACCCTTAAATTAGCGACCTCCCGCCATTGTGATTCATCCATTTCTGGAAAAAAAACATCACCCTCAAAAGTACTAATAATTTGTGTCAAATAAATTCTATCGGTTAGCGGTAATAAGGTTTTATAGATACTTGAACCGCCAATAACCATTATTTCTTCTACGTTCCCATAGGCTTTTAGTGCGCTTTTTATACTCGAAAAAACCTGACAACCCGGTGGTGAATACGCGTTATTGCTACTAATAATAATATTTGTTCGACC
>DTSI01000128.1:0-17264 GCA_012965425.1 Methylococcaceae bacterium | reverse complement strand
AAACGTCTTGCGACCCATCAAGATGGGCTTACCCATGGTTATTTTTTTAAATTTTTTCAAGTCCGCCGACAAATGCCAAGGCATTTGATTATCACAACCAATAACCCGGTTGTTAGCCATCGCAACAATGATTGAAAGCTTCATCGGTTAAACCGCGACCGGTGCTTTAATCGGTGGGTGAGGGTCATACGCACCAATAACAAAGTCTTCAACCACATAATCAAATAGACTCTGTGGTTGTCGTAACAGCGTTAATGTCGGCAATTTTCTGGGTTCTCGAGCTAATTGCAACTGTGTCTGTTTGATATGATTTAAATATAAATGTACATCGCCACCGGTCCAGATCAGTTCACCGGGTAGTAAATCACATTGCTGAGCCACCATATGTGTCAACAGGGCGTAGCTCGCAACATTAAAGGGTAACCCTAAAAAACAATCACAAGAACGCATATTAAACATACAGCTTAGCCGGCCCTCAAGAACATAAAACTGGAAAAAATAATGACACGGTGGCAATGCCATTTTATCAATACGAGCGACATTCCACGCGCTCACAATATGGCGCCTTGAATCGGGATTTGTTCTAATTTGTTCAACTAATAAAGACAATTGATCAATAGTCTTACCCTGATCCCCAGGCCAGGCTCGCCATTGTTTACCGTATACTTCCCCTAATTCACCATTCTCATCTGCCCACTCATCCCAAATTCGAACACGGTTTTCTTGCAAATACTTTATATTTGTCTGTCCGGAAAGAAACCAAAGTAATTCATGAATAATTGAGGGAATATGTACTTTTTTAGTGGTGACCAATGGAAAGCCCTTCGCCAAATCAAAACGCATTTGTCGCCCAAAAACACTTTGCGTTCCAGTGCCTGTTCGATCTGTTTTAATGCTTCCGTTATCTAATACATCTTGAAGTAATGCTAAATATTGCTGCATGTTTTTTTCTTATACGCTAAATAAAACAATACAACACCAATTAAAACCATTGGCAATGTTAAGATCTGTCCCATGGTTAACCAACCAAACGCAATATAGCCCAAATGTGCATCAGGTAAACGAAAAAACTCAACAAAAAACCGGGAGCAACCATAACCTATAAGAATCAACCCCGTTGGCGCCATATAAGGACGCTCTTTCGCTGTAAACAACCAAAGCACAACAAACATCAACAACCCCTCTAACAGCGCTTCATAAAGCTGAGAAGGATGGCGTGGCAAAGCATCAACTCTTGGAAAAATAACACCCCAGGGTAAATCTGTCGTTTTGCCCCACAACTCACCGTTTATAAAATTGGCAACACGCCCTGAAAACAACCCCACGCAAGATAAAGGTGCAAGAAAATCAATAAGTTGCATCAGTTTACAACCATACTTCCTAGCCATAAACCAATAAGCAACAAAAACCCCTAATACCCCGCCATGCAAAGACATTCCACCTTGCCAGATCTTAATTATCAGTATTGGGTCTGCAATAAAAATATCAAAGTTATAAAATAATTGATAGCCAATCCGTCCCCCTAAAATAGCACCCATTGCGCCATAAAAAACAAGATCATCAACGGCTTCAACCGTAATTGGAGCATACGGTTTCTTAGCCCTTATGCGACCCAATACCCAAACACCTGCAAAACCAATCAAATAACTTAAGCCATACCAGTGAACATTAACGGGACCTAAACTAAAAGCGACGGGATCAAAATCACCTACATTAATCATAACAACTCTTTAAATATCTAAATTAGTAACATCCAGCGCATTTTTAATAATAAAATCTCGCCTTGGTTCAACAACATCACCCATCAAGGTGGTAAAAACTTCATCTGCGGCAACCGCATCTTCTATCGTTACTTTTAATAGTCGCCTAGATGCTGTATCCATTGTTGTTTCCCAGAGTTGATCAGGATTCATTTCACCCAGACCTTTATAGCGCTGAATTTGTTGTCCTTTTTTAACTTCTCGCATCATCCAATCAAAAGCTTCTTGGAAATTAGCCACGTTATGTTGCTTATCTCCTATTTGAATTACGGACTCATGACTAAAGAGATTTATCGTGTTTTCAGCATAATGCGCAATACAATGATAATTCTGACTATGAAAAAATTCCGAGGGCACAATAAATGTTTTCATTACACCGTGTAATTTTTTTTCTACCGTAAGACTAAATTCACCTTCCGTATGATTAGTAGTAATTTCAAATAATGACGTAGAAGGTAATTCATTTAAATTTTGTTGTAACTTCCTTGCCCACACATCCAAGATTTCAGCTGTTTGTTGCTCTCGATTTATGGGTAATTCCAACATTAATTGTTTTAAAAACTGCTCATCAAACCGACGCGATAATTTATTAACTACAGCCTGAGCCTGGCTAAATTGATTGGCTAATGTTTCTAAGCCCTGACCTTGTATGGGCGGGGTGTCTTCATTCACAATTAATTTTGCTTTATCTAATGCTAATTGAATTAAATAGTTGTCTAAACCGGTATCATCTTTCACATAATGTATTTGCTTACCTTTCTTGATTTTATAAAGCGGTGGCTGAGCAATATAAATATAACCCCGCTCGATTAGTTCCGGCATTTGACGATAAAAAAAAGTAAGTAATAATGTTCTGATATGAGAACCATCAACATCAGCATCGGTCATAATAATGATGCGATGATAGCGCACCTTATCAGGATTAAATTCTTCTTTACCTATTCCACAACCTAACGCTGTTATTAAAGTGCCTACTTCTTCGGAAGAAAGCATCTTATCAAAACGTGCTTTTTCAACATTTAAAATTTTACCTTTTAAAGGTAAAATAGCCTGCGTTCGGCGATCACGCCCCTGTTTTGCAGAGCCACCCGCAGAGTCCCCTTCCACAATAAATATTTCTGATTTTTCTGGGTTTTTTTCCTGACAATCCGCTAATTTTCCAGGTAATCCTGCAATATCTAACGCTGTTTTTCGTCGCGTCATTTCTCGTGCTTTTCTGGCGGCATCCCTTGCTCGCGCAGCATCAATAATTTTATTCACTATTATTTTAGCTGTTTGAGGGTTTTCTAATAAAAACTCCTGCACCTTTTCATTCATAGTCGATTCTACAATCGACTTTACTTCAGAAGAAACTAATTTATCTTTTGTTTGTGATGAAAACTTAGGATCCGGGACTTTCACTGATAAAACCGCTGTTAACCCTTCTCGAGCATCATCACCGGTCATTATAATTTTTTGTTTTTTTGCTAATCCCTGTGTTTCTATGTATTGATTTAATGTTCGTGTTAGCGCCCCCCGAAAACCTGCTAAATGACTACCACCATCGCGTTGCGGGATATTATTGGTATAACAAAAAATATTTTCTTGATAAGAATCATTCCACTGCATTGCCACTTCAACAACGACCCCATCCTTTTCAACATTAAAATAAAAAACATCTTCAAATAATTCTTGTTTGTTTTTATTTAAGTGTTCAACAAAGGCACGAATCCCGCCTTGGAATTCAAAAACATCTTTTTTTGCAAAACGCTCATCAATTAAACAAATTCTAACGCCTAAATTCAAAAAAGATAATTCACGTAACCGTTTGGCTAAAATATCATAATGAAAGTTTATATCTGAAAAAGTATCAGCACTTGGCATAAACGTTATTTTCGTACCGGTGGTATTGCTTTCACCCACCGCCATGATATCCCCCTGAGGCTCTCCTTTTTTATACGTTTGCAAATATCGGTGCCCGTCACGATTTATTTCTAAGACTAATCTTTCAGACAAAGCATTCACAACAGACACCCCTACACCATGTAATCCGCCGGAAACTTTATAAGAATTATCATCAAACTTACCGCCCGCGTGTAACACTGTCATTATGACTTCAGCCGCAGAACATTTTTCTTCTTCATGATAATCAACGGGTATTCCACGACCATCATCAGAAACCGTAATTGAATTATCGGCATGAATAACAACACGTACCTCACTACAGAATCCCGCTAATGCCTCATCAATAGAATTATCCACCACCTCAAAAACCATATGATGCAACCCGGTTCCATCATCAGTGTCACCAATATACATACCAGGTCTTTTTCTGACCGCATCCAATCCTTTTAATACTTGAATATTGGAACTGTCGTATTGTTCATTACTGCTCATCATCTAGCCTTTTGCTGTTAATTTATTTTGTTCCACGTGAAACTATTATTCTTCTGTTACAACGCCATGTTCCACGTGGAACATTTTATGATCCCCTACCGTTGGGCCTTTCACAAAACTGTCTTTATCGGTTGCAGTTAAAAAAACCTGGACTTTCATTTCATCCAAACACTGAAAAACCTTTTCTTTACTGTTGTTATCTAATTCAGCAGTTAAATCATCCGCCAGAAAACAACCCAATTGTTGCTTGCTCTTCTGTAACATTGTTATTTGCGCCATGCTGAGCGCTAAGACAAGCAATTTTAATTGCCCCCGAGAAACATAATCTTTGGCTTGTTTTTTTTTAATTAATACACTAAGGTCGCCGCGATGAGGTCCTTGCCCGGTAAAACCATAGCGCAAATCTTTTTCTGCTGATTTATGCAAAGCTTGTTCGTACGTTAAAACAGAGTCCCATCCTGAGTTAATTTTTATATCTATTTCTGTTGTCCCTAACAACTGCTCGCAGGCCAATAAAAAAAAAGGTTTCAGTTGATAAACATAATTGGAACGGTACTCGTGGACTATTGTACCGTAATAAGCAAGTTCAGGGTTCCATACCCTAACTTGATTCAATAATCTTGTCTTAAGTGCTGCATTTCGTTGCGTAAGTGCTGTCTTAAATCGTCGCCATATAGGTAAAAAATCAGCGCTTAAATTAAAAACACCCCAATCAATGAACTCACGCCTTATTTGTGGCCCTGCATCTAAGATGCGATAACTTTTGGGATGAATGATTTGTAAAGGAAAACCATACGCTATCGTTGCTTTTGATTTAACCGTTTGTTGATCTAGTCGTGTAATTAATTGTTGATGATTATATTGAATGCCAATGGTGGTATTCTTTTTACCTCCTTGACAAATATCACCTGAAACAACAAACTCATTAGCATTAAATCTAATAACTTTAGACAAATTAGCAGTCCGAAACGATCTAGCGCGACCGACTAAAAAGATTGATTCTAACAAGGCACTTTTGCCGCTTCCATTCAATCCATAAATAAAATTAAATCTGGGAGCCGGTTCTAATCGGGCATATTCAATATTCCTAACGTTAAAAACGTCAAGTTTTAGTAACCCCATTGTGAACAACTACAGACGCATTGGCATAACGATATACTGATAACTAGCATCCATAGGATCTTCAATAACACAAGCACTCATGTTACTCGATAAAGAAATATGGATAAGATCTGACTCTAAATTTGACACAGCATCGAGTAAGTATTGTGCATTAAATGCAATAACAAACGCTTCTCCAGAATAATCAATTGTTACGTTTTCTTCCGCTTCCTCATGATCCGGGTTATACGCTGCTACTTTCAAAGTAGAGTCACTAAAATTTAACGATACCCCTTTAAACTTCTCATTAGATAAAATCGATACGCGGGTTAATGCATCTTTAAAATCTTTTCTATTAACAGGGATAACCGACTTAAAGTCTTGTTGGAAAACCTTACTGAAATCTGGGTATTTTGCGTCTATTAATTTAACTGAAAAAGAAAGCCGTTCAAAATCTAACCGAACATGACTGATCGCTAATTGTAATGATAATAACTGGTCTGAGTCACTCAATAATCGACTTAATTCAATCACACCTTTTCTAGGAATAATAAATGAAGTTTCAATATCATTCGCTTCGGTCAATGGTTCATTAAAAAGCGCTAAACGATGACCATCCGATGCAACTAATTTTAATTGTTGGTTGGATATCGTAACTAATATGCCATTTAAATAATATCTTACATCTTGATTAGCCATACAAAACAAGGTCTTATTCAAGGCTTTATTTAATTGTGAAATAGGCAGCAACATCGTTGTATGAGGGTTTTTTTCATCAAATTCTGGATAATTAACCGCTTCTAAAGTTGTCAATGAAAAACGACTACGCCCTGAAACAATTTTTAATTTGGCATTGTCCAATTGGATATCAATTTGAGACTCGGCAGGTAATAAACGAATAATGTCTAAAATTTTTCGTGCCGGTACAGTAATTTCACTGACTTCAGTATTGTCAATTGACAACTCTACGATTAATTGAATTTCTAAATCAGAACCGGTTAATGTTAAAACCTCCGCATTCATTTTTAGCAAAATATTAGATAAAATAGGCATGGTTTGCCTTTTTTCAATAACATTTACAATTTTCTGTAGCGGTAAAAGAAAAACTTCGCGATTAATCTTAAATTTCATAGCTCTTTTTATTATTAATAATATTAAACATCAACGATGCTTTAATTTAATGAGTTAATATCCGAACTAAACTAGAATAATCCTCAGCCATTCTCGAATCTGTTTCTTTTAGTTCCTTTATTTTTTTACACGCATTAATGACAGTTGTATGATCTCTGCCACCAAAAGATTCACCAATTTCTGGCAAACTATGACTGGTAAGTTCTCGTGCTAATGTCATTGCTAATTGACGGGGCCGCGTTATAGACCGTGTTCTTTTTTTTGAATGTAAATCAGATACTCTTATTTTAAAATATTCTGCTACTGTTTTTTGAATATTATCGATATGCACTAATTTATCTTGAATAGCAATCAAATCATTTAAGACTTCTTTAGTGAATCCAATTGTAATTTCTTTTCCAGTAAAATGAGCATTGGCGATAACACGCCTTAATGCACCTTCAAGATCTCTCACATTTGAAGGTATCCTTTTACCAATGAAAAAAGCAACTTCCTGAGGTAAGTCAATTTTAACACTAGCAGCTTTTGACATGAGAATTGCTGCTCTCGTTTCTAAATCAGGCGGGTCTATCGATACCGGTAACCCCCAACCAAATCTTGATTTCAATCTATCTTCTAAGCCATTGATTTCTTTAGGAAACTTATCAGAGGTTAAAACGATTTGATGCTTATTTTCTAATAACGTATTGAATGTATGAAAAAACTCTTCTTGAGAACGTTCTTTACCCGCAAAAAACTGAATATCATCAATGAGTAAAACATCAATGTTACGGTAAAAATTTTTAAATGCAGACATGGTGTTATGTTGCAACGCTTTAACCATATCTTGAACAAATCGTTCTGAATGAAGATAAATAACTTTAGCATCAGGATTATTTACTAAGACATTGTTACCAATCGCATGCATCAGATGGGTTTTACCCAGTCCTGAACTTCCATAGATTAATAATGGGTTATAAGCCCCACCAATGTTTTCAGTAACTTGTGTTGAAGCTGCTTTAGCTAACTGATTGGATTTACCAACAATAAAATTTTTAAAATTAAATTGTTTATTTAAATTACTTGGAACTGAATGTTTTAATTGGGTCTGTTTAACACGGTGTTTTTTTAAATCCGGCGTGCGTTTAATTTGATTTTGCTTAGTACCTATTTCAATTGAAACCTCTGTTAACACAGTTTTTAATTCGACAATAATCTCTTGGATTCGAGGTAAATAGTGTTCATGAACCCAATCCAGAACAAAATGATTCGGTGCTAACAACGTTAAAGTTTTATTTTTTTCAATCGTTTGTAAAGGTCTTATCCAAGTATTAAATTCTTTTGAGGGTAATTCGTTTTCTAATTTAGATGTGATTTGGGGCCAAATAAGGGACATATAAAAATTAAGTTAAAGTTGTAAAAAGTAATAAATATATCTTTTAAAAGAGATTATTATTATTATTAGTAAAGAGTAAGTCTGCCTATAAATCGGAAAAACCCTTATAAAACAATGATTTTAAGAAGGCAAAACCCTGTGTTTATCATCCTTAATAAGTGTGGATATAAAGAGGATAACTTTTTGTTTAGAAGTTATCCACATTTTACCAAAAGGAAAGAAACAACTTATTATTTTTTGAGGTAAAAAGATTGCGTATTAAGGTGTTGTTGACAGAAATTGAGTAAATGATTTAAAATTAAAGGTTTATTGGTCCATTTCGGATCTTATTTATCAGGTTATACAAATGAAAAGAACATACCAACCCAGCAAAATAAAAAGAGCACGTACCCATGGTTTTAGATCTCGTATGAGTTCACCCGGAGGGCGAAGAGTGATTAATGCACGTAGAGCGAAAGGGCGTGCTAGCTTAACTGTGTAATTGGTTACTCAGAAGTTTGATTTTCCCTCACGGGTAAGATTAAAAAAGCCAAATCAATTTAAATATGTATTTGATTTACCAGTAAGGTCAACAGATAGATATTTTACGGTGTTAGCAAGGAAAAATAAGTTAAATTTTTCTCGATTAGGATTGGCAATAGCAAAGAAAAATATAAAAAAATCTACAGATAGAAATAAAATTAAGCGAATGATTCGTGAAAATTTTAGAAAAGAACAGCATTTTTTAGGTGCAATTGATTGCGTTGTACTAACTAGATATCAAACAAGTGATGCAACCATTAAACAAATTGAAGTCTCACTTGAAAAGCATTGGCAAAATGTAAAAATTAAATGCGGTTCATACTAATTCAGTTAATTAGATTTTATAAGTATTTTATTAGTCCTTTGTTGGGTAATAATTGTCGTTTTTATCCAAGTTGTTCAAGTTATGCACTAGAAGCACTTGAACAACATGGAGTGATAATAGGCCTATTTTTAATAATAAAAAGAATAGTGAAATGTCAGCCTTTTCATAAGGGTGGTATTGATCATGTTCCCCAAAAATTCGGTAGAAAGAATGCAAAATATTAGGTTTTTATTAATACTGTTATTAGGGCTAATCAGTGTCATGCTCTATGAAAATTGGCAAACGGATTATGTTTTAAATCCAGCAGTTGAGGCAGCTAAACAAGCAAAAATATTAGAAGAAAATGGTGGGGTTCCGGTTTCTACAGATATGGGTGGTAATGCACTGTCTGCAGTATCAGATCGAATTATTACTGTAACAACGGATGTTTACCGATTAGAAATAGATACACAGGGAGGAACTTTACAGAATTTAGATCTGTTGACTTATCCTAAACATAGCGCCCAAGAAGATGATGGATGGGGACGTTTATTGAAGGATAATTTTGATATCAGTTGGTTACCGGAAACAGAAAAACATTCTGCCGATGAAGTTATTCGTTTATTGGACAGTAGTAATAAAAAATTGTTTTTAGCTCAAAGTGGATTAATGGGTAGCAACAGTAATGCTCCTAATCATCATGCCTTACTGACGTCATCTGAGAACACTTATACGCTATCTGATATTGAAGATACATTGAAAGTCCCTTTAACCTGGACCGATGATAATGGGATAGAAGTCACCAAAACATTTATCTTTACCCGTGGTAGTTTCGTTATCAGTTTAGAACAAGAAATTATTAACAATTCTAATAAAACATGGCAAGGGCGACAATATAGTCAGTTACTTAGAAAACCACTGGAAGAAGATGGGAATAATAAGAATTTTATTCGGACTTATGAAGGTCCTGTTCTTTATTCCACGGAAGAAAAATATGAAAAAATTGATTATGATGAACTGAACTCAAGTGACCTCAGTCGTAAAAATACGGGTGGTTGGTCGGCAATGATCCAGCATTATTTTGCCACGGCTTGGGTTCCACCAGCCACAGAAGAAAATCATTTTTACACAAAAAGACTGGAAGACTTACGATATGTAATTGGTTCGTATTCAGAATTAGTAACGGTTGAGCCTTTAGAACAAACGACATTAGTTTCTAAATTATTTGTTGGTCCTAAATTACAACCGGTGATGGAGAAGGTTTCAGAAGGATTAGAACTAACCGTTGATTATGGTTTCTTAACATTTTTAGGTAAACCTATATTTTGGTTACTGATCCATATTCAGGAATATGTTGTTAACTGGGGTCTTGCAATTTTAGGGGTCACGTTGTGTATTAAGGCTGTATTTTTTCGGTTGTCAAAATCAAGCTATACTTCAATGGCTCGAATGAGAAAAGTACAACCTAAATTGGCCCAATTAAAAGAATCTTGTGGGGATGATAAGCAACGTTTTAATACAGAAATGATGGCGTTGTATAAGCGAGAGAAAGTAAATCCGCTTGGGGGTTGTTTTCCAATATTAATACAAATTCCTGTATTTATTTCATTGTATTGGGTTTTAATTGAGACCGTTGAAATTAGACAGGCACCGTTTGCGGGCTGGTTAATAGATTTATCGGTACAAGACCCCTATTATTTGTTACCGGTATTGATGGGTATAACAATGAAGTTACAACAATTGTTAAATGCTCCGCCCATAGATCCCATACAAGCCAAAATAATGAAAATGTTCCCTTATATTTTCACTGTATTTTTTCTATTTTTTCCATCAGGCTTGGTTCTATATTGGGTTTGTAATAATACATTATCATTTTTACAACAATGGTATATCACCAGACAGCTTGAGAAAAACGACCCTGATTACGTTGCCTAAAAAACGTAACAACTCATTTGTTTGAAGATACGATAGCTGCCATTGCAACCCCTTTTGGTAAAGGAGGGGTTGCAATTATCAGAATATCTGGCCCTCATGGCTTTGATATTGCCCAACAATTAAGTTCAAGAAAGCCACAAGACCGTAAAGCTTTATTCACTTCATTTTATGATGCCAGCAATAATATTATTGATTCTGGTATTTGTATCTATTTTAAAGCCCCTAACTCTTATACCGGGGAGGACGTTGTAGAAATACAGGGTCATGGCGGTATTGTAGTTATTAATATGCTTTTGAAACGTATTATTTCTTTAGGTGCACGAATTGCAAAGCCGGGTGAATTTACTGAGCGTGCTTTTTTAAATAATAAATTAGATTTAACACAAGCAGAAGCGGTAGCAGATATTATTGAAAGTACAACAGAACATGCAGTGAAATCAGCACAGCGATCACTCCAAGGAACTTTTTCTAAATTAATACATGAGCTTGTTGGTGAACTCACCGAACTAAGAATCTATGTTGAAGCCGCGATAGATTTTGTAGATGAAGAAATTGACTTTTTAAATGAAGGAGGAATAGAACAACGCATTAAGCTTTTAAGTGAAAAAATATCATTAGTTTTAAGTAATGCAAAAACAGGTCAGTTATTGCGTGATGGTATTTCTGTTGTGTTGGTTGGTAAGCCCAATGCCGGTAAATCGAGTTTATTAAATTCTCTTACAGGTGAAGAGACGGCTATTGTTACTGATATCGCAGGAACAACACGAGATGTATTAAAGGAATACATTCAATTAGATGGTTTACCGTTACACATTATTGATACCGCGGGAATTCATGACAGTGATAATTTAATTGAACAAGAAGGTATCCGCAGAGCCCATCAAGAGATTCAACGCGCTGATAAGGTCCTTATAATTCATGATGTGAGAGATCAGCAAGGGATTAATGAGTTTGTTAGTCAATTAGACCAAAATAATGACAATCGCGTTATTATTTTTAATAAAATTGATTTAATCAATGAACATGCAAAGGTTGTTTATTCAAAAGATGGAGATCAGATTTTTCTTTCAATAAAAACAGGAGAGGGTTTTGATTTACTCACCGATTATTTAAAGAAAAGTGTGGGGTATGATGAAAACCAAGAAGCCGTTTTTATTGCTCGTCAGCGACATGTAAATGCCCTTACAGAGGCATTAACAGCGATAAATAATAGTTTAATTCAATTGCAACAAAATCAAGCCGGCGAATTAGTTGCTGAAGAATTAAGGTTAGCACAAAATCATTTGGGTGAAATTACCGGTAAAATTTCATCAGATGATTTATTAGGAAAAATATTTTCAAATTTTTGTATTGGTAAATAAAAAAATTTTACAATTGTTACCAATTTACACCGGCTATTAAGAAAACAATAACCGTGGTTAAGCTTACCAATAGTTGTAATAATTCATCTTTTTTTGTTAATTTTTCATCACACATTAAATCGTTGATACGGTTGTTGACTTGGTCTTGCATATGAATTTTTGTAATCATAATAATTTCCTTTTGGTTTAGTGAATATAACTACGCATTTGACCGACTAAGATTCCTTGAATTTGTACATTATCTGGATCAAAATGCATGGGTTGCATTTCTTTGTTGGCAGGTTTAAGTATTGTTTTACTGGGTGTTTGTTCAATAATTTTCAGAGTGACTTCATTGTTATTTACTAGCGCGACGATAATATCACCGTTTTTAGCGTAATTTCTTTTTTCTATAATGACCCAATCATTATTAAAAATTCCTAAATCAATCATGGAGTCTCCGGTAACTTGAAGCACATAACATTCGTTTTCAGTTTTTAATTGTGTTGGGATCGTTATTTTTGAATAATTAGCAACGGCTTCAAGAGGCTGTCCAGCAGCTATTTTTCCTAAATAAGGAATAGCATTATTGGTTGAATCTTTAATGATTGGCGTATTTTTAGTAGTGGTGAGTCGGATTCCCCGTTGTTTTCGGTTAGATGGTTCGACCAACTTTGCATCGACTAAATGTTGGATATGTTTATGCAGTGAACCACGGGACTTCAAGCCTAATGCGGAGCAAATTTCATCTAGAGTGGGTGGGGTATTACGGTGTTGATAATGTTCAACCAGAAACTGATAGATTTCTTGTTGTTTGCGGGTGAGAGGTTGATAGTCTGACATATTAGGTTCTCTGTTTGTTTTCTTGTAGCATATAACAAGAACAAATAGAGAACAAGGTTTATTTAATAATTCCTTCTTTTTTATTTTTTATTGTAAAAAATCGGGAGAATAATAACCCTATTTCAAATAATAGCCAGATGGGTATTGCTAATAATGTTTGTGAAATTGCATCGGGTGGGGTTAAGAACATTCCGACTACAAATGCGCCAACAATGACATAAGGTCTTTTCTCTGAAAGACTTTTGGGCGTACTGACACCAGTCCACACCAATACAATCGTAAAAATAGGAACTTCGAAAGCAATGCCAAAAGCAAAAAATAAAGTCAGAACAAAATCTAAGTATTTTGAGATATCCGTCATGACTTCTACCCCAGCCGGGGCCGCCATTGTTAGAAATTCAAAAACGAGGGGGAAAACTACAAAATATGCAAAAGTAACGCCGGCATAAAAAAGTAATGAGCTAAATATTAACAAAGGCAAGATTAGTCGACGTTCATGACGGTACAGGCCCGGAGCTACAAATGCCCAAAATTGATAAAAGATGATCGGCATTGCAATAAAAATGGCGCTAATCAGTGCCAATTTAAAGGGGGTAAGAAAAGGAGAGGCAACATCAATTGCTATCATTGATGTTGTTTCGGGTAGAAAACGAATTAACGGTTCGGCTATTAAGTTGTATATTTGATTTGCGTAAAAAGAAAGACCAATAAAAATAATTAAAATACTAATAACAATACGTAAAAGACGATTACGTAATTCAATAAGATGACCTATAAGCGGTTGTTCAGAGCCACCAGATTCAGGGCTTTGGGAATTCATTTATGACGGGGGGTGTTTTTAGAGCCAGTATCGTTTATGACTTTTTCAGGTGTATCTAGTTGGATTAATTCATTTAATTCGGATAAATCATTTTGTTTTTTTAGGAATTGCTGAATTTCTTCTTGGTGTAATTCTTCTTGTATTTCTTGTTTAACGTGTGTGCTTAATTGATTAATTTTACCGAGCCAAAAACCAATAATACGAGCAACTTTAGGCAGTTGTTGCGGACCAATAACGAGAAGACTTATTAATCCAACCAAACAGAGTTCCCAAAAGCCAATATCAAACATAATAAAATAATTAGTGTTTATCTTTGTTTGTTGATTTTAGTTCAGGCTCAATGTTTTGATTGTCACTCTCTGATTGAGGTTTTTCATCGTCTTCTCCTTCTTTAACAGCAGAACGAAAACTTTTAATGGCACCCCCTAAATCTGTACCTAATGAGCGCAGCCGCTTGGTTCCAAAGAGTAAAATAACGATCACTAAAATAATTAATAATTGCCAAATACTTATACCCATAATTCTTTCCTTTCGTAAATCAAGTTAAATTAATTAGAGAATTTATTTATTATCTGGTCGTTGTGCTTTTTCTGTTAAACCAGATACGCCAAATCGACGATCTAACTCATCGAGGACTTGTTGTGGGTTAAGTCCTTGGTCTGCTAAAAGAACCATGCAGTGAAACCAAAGGTCGGCGGTTTCATAAATAATTTGTTCTTTGTTGCCCCCTTTTGCAGCGATGATGGTTTCAGTTGACTCCTCACCTATTTTTTTTAAAATAGTGTCTAAGCCTTTATGGTATAGGCTGGCGACGTATGATTTATCAGCTGATTCATTTTTACGTTGCTCCAGAATATCCGCTAATTTTAATAATATATCACTCATTTTTTTTATAGATAAGATTAGGGTCTTTTAATACAGGCTCAAAAGGCACCCATTGCAAATTTTTAAGGTGGCGGTAAAAACAACTTTCCCTACCGGTATGACAGGCAATGCCACCCTCTTGTTGTATTTTTAATAAAATAACATCTTCATCGCAGTCAAATAGGATGTCAATAATTTTTTGACGATGACCGGATTCCTCGCCTTTATGCCAGAGTTTCTGACGTGATCGGGACCAATAAACAACATAACCGGAAGTGGCACTGAGCTTTAAGGCATCCCGATTCATCCAAGCAAACATCAATACTTTACCGGTTTCAGCATGTTGCGCGATTACAGGAACGAGTCCATCATTGGACCAGTTTATTTTATCGAGCCAATCAGGGTTCTGGGTCATAATCGTACGACAATGTCATTATTAGCCATGCATTGTTTGGCTTGTTGAATGGAGTAGTCACCAAAATGAAAAATACTAGCCGCTAAAACAGCATCGGCTTTACCTTCGGTTACACCTTTTACCAAATGATCAAGATTGCCAACGCCCCCAGAAGCAATGACGGGTACGGAAACGGCATCACTTATGGCACGGGTTAGCGGCAAGTCAAAACCTTCTCGGGTACCATCACGATCCATGCTGGTTAATAGAATTTCTCCGGCACCTAAATCGACCATTTTTTGTGCCCATAAAACAGCATCAAGCCCGGTTTCTTTTCGACCGCCGTGGGTGAATATTTTCCAACGGTCTTGTTCATGAGGTTGGCTTACTTTTTTAGCGTCTATGGCAACGACAATACATTGAGAGCCAAAACGTAGGGCTGCTTCACGGACAAATTCAGGGGTAAAAACGGCGGCTGTATTAATGCCAATCTTATCAGCGCCGGCATTTAACATACGGCTGATATCTTCAAGAGTTCTTATGCCGCCGCCAACGGTTAAGGGAATGAAAACGGAATTAGCTACTTGTTCAACAACATGAACCATGGTCGCTCGATTGTCTGAGCTGGCGGTAATATCAAGAAAGGTGATTTCATCTGCCCCTTCACGGTCGTACCGTTTGGCAATTTCTACAGGATCACCGGCATCTCGAATATTAACGAAATTGACGCCTTTAACGACGCGGCCATTATCAACATCAAGACAAGGAATGATTCGTTTAGCTAGACTCATAAAACAGCTTTAAAAGAACGCGCTAATTTAGCACCTTCAGCAAAGTCAAGACTCCCTTCATAAATTGCACGACCGGTAATGGCCCCGCTCACACCCTCATTAACAATAGTACCTAAGGCTTTAATATCATCTAAATTGGTAATGCCACCCGAAGCAATAACAGGAATTGTAATTGCTTGTGCTAATTTGGCGGTGGCTTCTATATTAACGCCATTCATCATTCCATCACGTGAAATATCGGTGTAAATAATAGCTTCAACTCCATCGTTTTCAAATCGTTGTGCCATATCAATAACATCATGATGTGAAAGTTTAGACCAACCATCAATGGCAACTTTGCCATCTTTAGCATCTAAACCAATAATGATATGACCGGGAAATTCGATAGCAATGTTATTGACAAAATGAGGAGCGCTGACTGCTTTGGTACCAATGATGACATAATTTACGCCAGCATTTAAATACGATTGGATAGTATCTTCATCACGAATACCTCCGCCAACTTGAACAGGAATATCAGGGAAAGCGTTAGTAATCGCTTGAATAATAGGTGCATTTTTGGGTTTACCAGCAAAAGCACCGTCTAAGTCAACTAGGTGTAAACGTTCAGCACCAGCATTAACCCATTTTTCAGCAACTGCAACAGGATCATCTGAGAAGACGGTATCATCTTCCATTCGGCCTTGGCGCAGACGAACACACTTACCATCTTTTAGATCTATAGCGGGTATTAACAACATAGAATAAGCCTTAATTATTTAATCGAATGAAAAGTCCTAATGGAATTAATTGGTTCCGTCCCAATGTAAAAAATTTTGTAACAGTTGTATACCCATCGTTTGACTTTTTTCCGGGTGGAACTGTACAGCAAAAATATTATTGTGCTTTAAAACACAGCTGAAAGGCTCAGGATAACACGTTGTGGCCACACTAAATTGAGCGTCATCGGGTTCTACATAGTAACTGTGTACAAAATAGAAACGGCTGTGTTGTGGAATGTTTTGCCATAAAGGATGGTTGCTATGTTCCTGAGTAACCTCATTCCAACCCATATGGGGAATTTTTAATTTATAACCTTGAGAGTCAATCATGTCCTTTGAAAAACAACGGACCTGACCAGGTATGATATTTAAACAATCGATGCCCTCGTTTTCTTCACTGCTACTGAGCAATGCTTGCATTCCTAAACAAATACCAAGAAAAGGTTTGTTTTTTACAGCATCGTTAATAACTTCTGTGAGTTGTTGTTTTTCTAGGGCTTGAATACAGTCACGAATTCCCCCTACCCCGGGAAAGACAACTCGGTCAGCGGCTAAAATAGTATCAGCATCTGCAGTTAATAAAACATTAACGTCAGGTTCAGCATATTGTAATGCTTTTGAGATGGAATGGAGATTGCCCATTCCATAATCAATCACAGCAACAGAAGACATAATTTGTTATTTTTAGTTAAATTAAAGTAGCCCTTTTGTAGACGGTGTGAGACCTTGCATTCTTGGGTCTGCCGTAATGGCCATACGAATAGCTCTAGCAAAGGCTTTAAATATGGTTTCGGCAATATGGTGTGAATTAGTGCCTCGTAAGTTGTCAATATGCAATGATACATTAGCGTGATTAACAAACCCTTGGAAAAACTCTTTTAATAAGTCGGCATCAAAATTACCGATAGTTCGTCTAGGGTATTCAGCATTGTAAATAAGCCCGGGAC
>DTSI01000127.1 GCA_012965425.1 Methylococcaceae bacterium | reverse complement strand
TCAATTTAGGCCGGATATATGGGCGCAATATTTCTTTATGTCGCGAACTAATTTTTCTTGCCATATGGGGTGGACCATATATGACGGCGTTGTGGAGGTAATTTCAGATTCCCTCTGGCGCTGGCGGGTATCGAGAATCACCTACGCCTACCGGACTACCAGCGTTCGCATTCGCTTTCCATGGCTGGCAGCGTACGTTGGTGGCCTTCCCCGTTAGGCTGAATTTATAGTCTCTTCTTGAGTCTGCATCAGATGCTTGTGTGTTTTATTATCTATAACCAGGAATTAAGGGCTA
Source organism: Methylococcaceae bacterium (assembly GCA_012965425.1). GTDB lineage: Bacteria > Pseudomonadota > Gammaproteobacteria > Methylococcales > Methylomonadaceae > OPU3-GD-OMZ. The sequence goes on along the minus strand of DTSI01000127.1, from coordinate 7,076 downwards.
TTTCATCTGGTTTTTTGATCAGGAGCGGGGTATTTGAGTTTGTTAAGCTTGCCATACATGCTTTTACATGCTGTCGATATTATGTTTCTTTTGATCTATTGCAAGGTAACTCGATTTTGTAGCTTGGCATACTATGCTATTGAATTTGGAGACAAATGATGGTTCGTAAAGCTGTTATTGTTAATATGATGTTTATCTCTGGTTGTACCATTAATAGCGCAGGCGTAAAGGTTAAAGCTCCGGCTGTGGAAGTTGGTTTAAGCAGTGGTAGTGTTCATTGTCCTCCCGGTCAGGCAAAGAAAGGAAGGTGCTAACCTAATGGGGTTGGGGTTAGTAAGAATACGAAGATCCAAATTAGACCTTCAGAAAAAGTCTGCTTGTCTCTCTCATTTTAGTCTTTCTTTTTATTCAGCAAGTCCTTTAGATTTGCAAACGGGTTATGGGTCGCACCCGTAGTATCGGTACGATCATATTGATTATCATCTGGTTGTGCCTCCAGTTGCCGTTGGTGTTCGTTGTCATGGCAGTATAAACACAACAATTCCCAGTTGCTGCCATCGGGAGGGTTATTTTCGTGGTTATGGTCGCGATGATGTACGGTCAGTTCATGAAGGTTCTTACGGTCAAATTCCCGTGCACAACGGCCACATATATGTGGATACTTTTTTAAGGCTTGCTCGCGATAACCAGTCTCTCGTTGCTCACGGGCACGCCTTGCGTCGGCGACTACACGATCTAATTGGTCATTGCGTGAATTCATATAAGCATCAATTAAGTAAAATTACCGTCCTTTTCAAGCATTAATTCAACAAATAATAGGAGGTCTGTTCGATATTATAGAGCAAAATAGGTAATAATTGTTTTGTTGCGTTAATCCTCGTCCCCTATATAGCGGTCTTAAACGATGGTTGTTTTGATCAGTGACATACGGTTCATAGGGCTCCTGAAGCCTATGCAATTTAAATCCTTTTACAACGACTGTCTAGTTATCGAGTCTGAACATATCTATACTAACAGGTTCTAAAATATTCAATGTGTCGCCATCAAAAATAACTGCTGTAATAAGATTAAAAAGAATCAGGTCGATATCGTGGTGGATAGTGTCGCCGCTCAGCAGATATATCGCCCGTGTTGCTCGAGTCTCCCAAGAACGCCAAGCGCAGGGGTGTTATTAATGGTCTAAAGCTGGGCCATAAGGTTTCTTCTGATGCTTTCAATACACAAGGCGCATTATGATTTAAACAAAGAAGCTGATGGCTATCAAAATATGACATAAACAGGGCGTGTTACAGCGAAATTTTGTCAAATAACTTGGTTTGTCGGGGAATACGGTTAAGAAGTATATTGCCCAAGATGCCTGCGAAGTCAGGCATCAAACGCGGTTGTCTAAATCGACCAAACTAGAGCTAGACAAAATATTTATTTAAGAAAGAATGGCATTCGCGGCGGTATTACAATCCTGCATTGCATAATGAGCCCATAGCCCTGTATTGACCTAAGTAATTATTAAACCTTTCTCCAGTAGTTTTTCTGATATTGCTAGGCTGGGTCAGCCTACGCATTCACCGGTCAAAGGTATGGGGAGGCACTAAAATTTTACGCTCTTTTTTAAGTATTTCAGCGGGGATTTCTTGTGATTTATCTCAATTTATTTTAGGCTTGTAGATTGGAATTACTATTCTTTCTTTTTTATATAATCATGATTAAAGTTGGTGTTGTTGGGGGAACCGGTTATACCGGTATTGAATTATTGCGGCTGTTAGTGCTGCATCCTGAAGTAAGTGTGTCAGTTGTGACCTCGCGCTCAGATGCTGGTCGTCGAGTGGATACGCTTTATCCCAGTATGCGAGGGCATATGGATCAGGTTTTTGTTACGCCTGACGTGGGCAATCTCAAAGCTTGTGACGTTGTTTTTTTTGCGACGCCTAATGGCATAGCGATGTTATTAGCAGAAGAATTGTTGCAGTTGGGCATTAAGGTTATAGACCTTTCAGCAGATTTTCGTATTCAGGATCCTGTGCTTTGGGAAAAATGGTATGGGCAAAGCCATGCGTGCCCTGAATTGATTTCGCAGGCGGTTTATGGCTTGCCGGAAATTAATAGAGAGTTGATCCAAGAAGCTAGTTTGATTGCCTGTCCTGGCTGCTATCCAACCGCAACACAGTTGGGTTTTTTACCTTTACTTGAAGCTGGTGCCGTAGATGGTTCTAGCTTGATAGCAGATGTCAAGTCAGGAGTCAGTGGTGCCGGTCGGGTTGCGCAGGTAACGGCTTTGATGAGTGAGGCTGGGGAGAGTTTTTCTGCCTATGCTGTTTCAGGGCATCGTCATTTGCCAGAAATTATACAAGGGTTAGAGTCTGTTGCTAATCAGGCGGTTAAGTTGACATTTGTACCGCATTTAACACCCATGGTACGTGGAATACATGCAACCTTGTATGCGCGCTTAGTGGATGAGTCGGTTGATTTGCAGGCGTTGTTTGAAAAGCACTATGAAAAAGAAGTTTTTGTCGATGTTTTAGCGCCTGGGTCCTACCCTAAGACCAGTAGTGTTAAAGGCTCTAATCGATGCCAGCTGGCGGTTTGTCGGCCGCAAGGTGGCGATCAGGTGGTGGTGTTATCAGTGATTGATAATTTGGTTAAAGGTGCGGCTGGGCAAGCCGTGCAAAATATGAATTTAATGTTAGGTCTGCCTGAAGAGCAAGGCTTGAAACTGGTCGGGCTTTATCCATAGCTATTGACTAAGTGGTGAGGCGTTGGGATAATGACTCCATTTACCAGTACTGATTAAAAATTATGACACGAACCTCGGACCCTTTTGTTTTTTCTGATAATGCTGCAAAGCAAGTGAGTCATCTTATTGCGGAGGAAGGTAATGATAACTTAAAACTGCGAGTTTATATTACCGGGGGAGGGTGCTCTGGGTTTCAGTATGGCTTCACCTTTGATGAAGAAGAGAATGAGGATGATACTTCTGTTATTAATGAAGGGGTGAAGGTGTTAATTGACGCCATGAGTATTCAGTATTTGGCAGGTGCTGAGATCGATTATAAAGAAGACATAACAGGTTCTCAATTCGTTATTCGTAATCCCAATGCAGCAACGACCTGTGGCTGTGGTTCATCATTTTCAGTTTGATTTTATTTTTGGTAAATAGCGCCTAAGATGACGGGGTGAGTTGCGCCCGTTGCGGTTGTCAGGTTTCCAGGTTTTTTATCGATACATCTTTTTGCTAACCATGCAAATGCAATCGCTTCAACATGACTCGGATTGATTCCCAGCGCTGATGTGGAGTCGGTAGGGCATAATTGTAATGCCCTGATATTTTCAAGGAGTGTGGCGTTGTATGTGCCGCCGCCACAAATAAAAATTCGTTCGGTATCAGGGGCGTAGGCTTCTATCGCCTCAACTATGGTCGATGCGGTGAGCATTGTTAAGCTGGCTTGAATGTCTTCAGGAGCGTAGTTTTTTTCTAATCGTTTGAGTTTGTCGGTTAGCCAGGTGAGTGAGAAATATTCACGGCCACTGCTTTTAGGGGGGGCTTGCGTAAAGAAAGGGTCGGATTTTAATAGATTAATAATTTCAGGTTGAGGATGGCCGCTTTGTGCCCATAAGCCTGATTGATCGTAGGGTTGTTGTTTTGTTTTATAGATCCACTGATCAAGCAAGGTATTGCCCGGCCCTGTGTCAAAGCCAGAACTTACCGAGCCCGATTGTTGTGAGGGTAAAATCGTGATGTTTGCGATTCCACCAATATTAACAATAACTCGATTCTCCTTGGGGTGTTGAAAAATAGCTTCATGGAAATACGGGACTAAAGGTGCGCCTTGGCCGCCAGCAGCAATATCTCGGCGACGAAAGTCAGCGACTGTTGTTATGTTTGTTAGTTCTGCAATAATATTGGGATTTCCCAGTTGCATAGAAAAGGGGTGTGGAATATCGGGGGCATGGTGAATGGTTTGACCATGGCAACCAATAGCTTGAATGTTATGGGAAGATAGCTGTGCTTTTGCTAATAACATATTTACGCTGGTTGCATAAAGTTCGCCCAAATGGCTGTCAAGTTGCCCGAGAGTGCGAGTCAATGTCAAGTGATTCGGCTGGCAGTAAGTCGTTAATGATTTTCGAAGATCGGTGGAGAAAGGTGTGTAATGAAAATCAACCAGCGTTGGTGTATCTGCCATTTCCACTAAGGCGGTATCTATTCCATCAAGGCTCGTACCGGACATGATGCCGATGTAGTATTCGGGCAAGTGACTGGGCATGGAGGGCCGTGTTAATTAGACTGTTAGAATGAGTTTTCTGCAAATGAGCTGTTTTTTGCGTGCATTAACTGTGCGAGTAGAGGCGTTGTTTGTCCTTTGAAATCGGCCATTTTAGATTTATCTATGGGTTTGCTGCTGGGTAGTTTAACGGTCAGTGGGTTTCTGTGGACGCCATTTATTCTGAATTCATAATGCAGGTGCGGGCCTGTTGCAAGACCGGATTTGCCGACATAACCAATTATGTCGCCTTGTTTAACGCGGGAGCCAATTTTTTGATTGCGGTGGTATTTGGAAAGGTGGGCATATAAAGTGGTGTACTTTTGGCCGTGTTGAACGATAACGGTTCGCCCGTAACCGCCTTTTCGGCCACGATATATGATTTTTCCTCGTCCGGTGGATTTTATCCGGGTCCCTGTGCTTGCTGCGTAGTCAACGCCTTTGTGCGCACGAATCCTATTTAATACGGGGTGTTTTCTTTTGAGATTAAAGTGAGAGCTAACCCGGGCAAAGTCTATAGGTGTTCTTAGAAAAGCCTTTTTTAGGCTTTTACCGTTAGGTTGGTAGTAACTGGCTGAACCATTGCTTTCTTCATAACGAACAGCCTGATAGGTTTTTCCTCGGTTGATAAATTCAGCGGTAAGAATGTTGCCAGAACCAATGGCTTTGCCTTTGACGTGTAGTTTTTCAAAGAGCAGACTGAATTGATCGCCTTTTCGAAGGTTGAGGGCAAAGTCGATATCCCAGGCAAAGATGTTAGCTAATTCCATTATTAATTTATCAGAGAGACCTGCTTTTTTAGCATCAATGAATAAAGACGTCTGGATGTTTGTGTGTATGTAGTTGATCTCATGGGTGATCTCTTCGTTAACTGTTTCAACTTGAAAAGTGTCATTGATGCGTTTGGCGATAATAATTTGTGATGGGCTCTTTTGGTAATGCAGTTCTGAGAAGTCGCCTGTTGATGTGGTTTTAAAAATGAGTGTTTTTCCGGGGGAAATGGCGGCAAATTGTCTGCCTGTTTGGTTGGCATGAAGAATATGATGTAAATCTTTGCTGCTATAGTTTAGTTTAGAGAAAATGGAGGAGAGGTTTTCGCCAGCCTTTACTTTATAACGGTGCTCATTTGGGCCTGCCAGTAATGGTGGGCGTCGGGTGACGGGGGTGTTGATGGGTGTTGCATTGTTAACTGGGGGTGATAGCGTGATAGCTGTAGTCGTAATGGTCGGATTTTTCTGGCCGGTCTCGGTGAAAGAGTCGGTCACAATCAGGGCCCAACTGATACTGCTAATAAAACTAATGCAAATAATCAGTGTGGTCAGTTTAAGTATTTTCATAAAAACGAGGCTTGAGAGTGCGGCACAAAGCGCAATTCTAGAGGATTAACCCAACAAAAACAATGAATAATGATTTAGTCATGAGGGAGTGCTTGTTAAATTGTATAATTAGCAATTGCCTGTTTGAACGATTATGGTGTTAGGTTGAGTAAACTCCTTGGGCGTTGCTGGGTGGTGGATTTAATGGAGAAAGTGGTGAGAAAAAGATGACAGTTCAGGATCAGTCAATAGTAGAACTAAGTCGTGGTGCTGATGAAATATTAGTTAAAGATGCGTTTATAGAAAAACTTAAAGAGGGTCGGCCACTTCGAATTAAAGCAGGTTTTGATCCCACTGCGCCTGATTTACATTTAGGACATACGGTATTAATAAATAAGTTAAGGCAGTTTCAAGATGCAGGGCATCAAGTGCTTTTTTTGATTGGTGATTTTACCGGCATGATTGGGGATCCAACTGGCAAGAGTATTACCCGGAAATCATTAACCCCTGAAGAAATTCAAGCAAATGCGAGAACCTATGAAGAGCAAATTTTTAAAATTCTAGATCCAGACAAGACTGAGGTTATGTTTAACTCGGCTTGGTTAAATAAAATGACAACGGCGCAATTGATCCAGTTAGCAGCTAAGCATACCGTGGCTAGAATGTTGGAACGAGATGATTTTAATAAGCGTTATAAAGAAGGGCTGCCTATAGCGATTCATGAATTTTTGTATCCGCTTATTCAAGGCTATGACTCGGTTGCAATGAAGGCTGACCTCGAATTAGGCGGGACTGATCAGAAGTTTAATCTGCTAGTGGGGCGTCAACTACAACAAGTTTATGGGCAAAAGCCACAAGTGGTTATGACGATGCCTATTCTTGAAGGGTTAGACGGTGTCCAGAAGATGTCTAAGTCCCTTAATAATTATATTGGAATAGCTGATTCGCCGACTGATATGTTTGGGAAGATTATGTCGATTTCAGATGAATTGATGTGGCGGTATTTTTTATTGCTTAGCTTTCGACCGATGTCTGAGATTGAGCAGTGGCAGATGGCCTGTGGGGATGGGGCTAATCCGCGAGATTATAAAGTTAAGTTGGCTTTAGAAATCATTGCGCGTTTTCATAGTCAGGCGTTAGCAGAAAAGGCATTAGCAGATTTCGAGGCTCGCTTTAAGCATGGCGCGGTGCCAGATGAAATTGATGAAGTTCAGTTGACGGCAACAGCATCACAATATCAAATAGCTAATTTGTTAAAAGATGCGGGTTTGACAGCGAGTACTTCAGAGGCGATGCGCATGGTAAAACAAGGTGCGGTTAAGATTGATGGTGAAAAGGTATCAGACCCTAAGTTAACGGTTGCTATTGGTGGAACGCACGTGGTTCAAGTGGGTAAACGCAAATACGCGCGAGTGAGTCTGGCTTCGGGTTAGGCTATTGGTATTAGTTGTTGTAAGGGATAAAATAAAGGTTTGACTACGCAGCAAGCACAGGGACCCGG
>DTSI01000126.1:5803-7486 GCA_012965425.1 Methylococcaceae bacterium | reverse complement strand
GCTGTAGCATTTCTTCAGCATTGAGCAATGTCATAATAGCCACTTATAAATCAATGCTTTATGATTATGTTTAGGTTGTCGAATACCATTTCGTATGCCATTCATATTGATAGTTACGACATTTTGGTTTTTTTCAGCGTTTAAAAAGATTGAAAATTAACTATCAGGAAAACCTAGAGCAACTCAATCAATAAATTATCTAACAGTTCCTTAGGGGAAATATTCTTAATGCGTTCTTCTGTAATTATTTGTGTGATTTTTTTAAATGGTTTGAAGATACCCTTGCCAACAAATAAATATTCAAGCCAGCCTTTCTCAGAAATTCTTTGCTTAGTAAACGTAACATCTTGACTTTCAGGTAAAACAGGCGCTAAAAGAAACTGTCTTTTCTTTTTAAAGAGTATACGTAAATTGTAACCACTTTCAATTTTCACGGGGTCAAAATATTGGCTTGCCGCTGATACTAAGGAAGACTGGCTGTAGTAGAAAAGGTGTGCCTTGAAGAAAATATTATGCGGAGAGGCATCTTTCGTAAAGATATTCGGAACTTCAACAAAAAGAAGCCCATCATCAGTCAAAATTTCGGCAATCTTTTTCATTACGGCTTCAGGTTTAGCCATATGTTCAAAAACATGACATATTGTCACAATATCAGTCGAACCAGAGCTTAGCTCATCTAACATTTGGGTTTTAACATCAATTCCGTATTCTTCTTTTGCGTAGTCTGAATAGCCTTTATTGGGCTCAATTCCGCATGAATTAAAACCGCTCTTCCCTGAGAGATATACAAATTCCCCTCCACCAGCACCAATATCCAGTAATTTTAATTTACGCGAAGCATTTATGTGTTCGTTTAAGAAGTTAATTCTGTCAATTGCCACCAGTCCAGCTCTTCTGACATGTTTCAGTTTTGGTGAATATGTGTTTTTATAGTCTTGTCGGTAATGATGGGAATAATAAACTTTTAGCTCATCATCTAAGGGGATATTTGTTTGCTGTACTAAGCCACAATTTTCGCAAACAGATATGGGAAGAGTCCCTCCAGATTTGGCATCAGCCACTTGCAGGCCCATAGCCACATTCATTGAACATAATTTACAATTAAAAGCCAAACCCAGTATTCCTTTATAAGTTCATTTCTAGCAGTATATTAACTTTTTTTATTAGTAGAATAACTATTTATTTAAATTTTAACTGTCCTATGAACAGTTTACCCACTAATACTTACTATCATGAATTATTCACTCTGAGGCTGACTAACTATAAAAAGAAACTGTCGGGAAAGGGGGTCTGGCTACTTCCCTCTTGATAGTATGTTTTATCTTTTTATAGCTAAATAATAGTTAAGGTCATCACTCCTTGCGCTTACTGGGCTGTAGCCGTCATAGGGTCGGCATTAGGTTTGCACAAGCTGTCATAATCATCGTAAACGGACATTGCTAGAGTGCATTCTATCGTTAAGCTTCAGGAGTATGTGATTCAGTTACTAAATATTCTTTTATCAACACACAAGTTGTTTCAGCTTTTTTAGACCCAGTTACCGGCTCATCCCACGGTAACAGTCCATTACTCAATTCATTATTACTCATTATTTAGCACTCCATTTAATCGAGAAATATTTTGCAAGTCGTTTGCCAGCTAATGCACTACGCGGATAATATTTTTCAGAAACTTTTATGCTGT
>DTSI01000126.1:4313-5789 GCA_012965425.1 Methylococcaceae bacterium | reverse complement strand
ATTGCTCTGGTGTTAGTAAGCCTGATTGTCGGAACTGTGTTCTTCTTTGGGGAGGGTTTTCGTGGTAAATATCGCGGAGCGATAACCCCAAACTTTCGAGGATAAATTTCGGGTCGCATGAGCGATTAAAACATGTTATTTGTACGCGGTTAGTCGTATCACGGGATTGATAAGTTGTAGTCTTTGCCCTCGTGGTAGGGCATTTAAAACGACCAGAACTTGGCTTTCCACTGACGCGTACAAGCGCATCATGGACAACATTAAATTGTGTAGTGCTCATAATCGGGTTCTCCCTGTCAAAAGGAAAACCGCTAAAAAAAGGGTATAATTATTTCGGATAAAAAATAAGTCACCTAATTTTAGCGGTTAGGTGGCTTTTTTATTTTTCGATGGGTCCGAAATATTTAGCGCATTTTTTTACGTCATAAAATGTACAACTACCCAACTTTTTAGGGTGAGGGAAGTTGTAATCAGATTCTCGCAAACGATACAGGGTTGGTTTTGAAACGGAGTAGCGTGAAAGTAGGTCTTTCTCGCAAATGGTTACTGCATGTGTTGCTAATGTTGCCATTTAATTTTCCTTTTAGTAAAAGGTTTGTTAAAACGGCATCGGGTGACCTTGATTTAATAAATGGCACTTACCGGTTAGTAATATTTTACTAAGATACTCATTGTATCCTTACCGGTAAGGTGTTGATAATAAAACTGTCCGCTTTTCAAGGACGGTATCTCTCATTTCGTATCTATAAAGACGATACAGGGCTATATGTTGCCAAGTATTGGTTTCAGTTTTTTATTCCTTATAAATCAAAGTCTTGCGTAATTAGTCATTGCGCTTATATGCTTTTTTTCCAGCTCTATTAACAGTTTTGCCCATTCTTTTTATGCTTGTGTGCGCTCGTCTCTTTGTGTTGATTTGTTGTAATGAGCGACAACACCACGAGTGACATGACCTAAACTTATCTCCATTGTGCGGTAATCAGCTCCTAATTCTTCTTGTGCGTGGGAGCTAAAATTTCTGCGTGAATCATGTCTACGAAAGTCTGGGATATTAAGCTTTTCTCTAACAGTATTATGGGAATAGTTCGGAGTGTTTTCGCTGATGTGTCCAGTTGTGCTTGAGTCGCTTGGAAAAACATATTCTGAATGAGGATTAAGTCGTTTTAACTCGCGTAGTATTTCGATTGACCAGTCAGCTAAGTAAACGGTGTGACGGTTACCGTTTTTAGTTTTGGGTAAAATGTACGCTCGATGGTCTAAATCAATGTACTCGCTTGAGGGCTACAATTTCGTTTTTTCTTGCGCCATTCAGGGCGATTAATTCAATAGCGTATCTGGCAAGTGGGTTGGATATTTTGTTGACTTCGTTCATGTATGCGCCCAGTTGATTTAAGGTCAGCATATAATCACGGATAGGCTTTTTGAAGTAGTTTTTGGTTTTAATGGTTCGAGCAACATTGTTCGGAATTGCTTTTT
>DTSI01000126.1:0-4303 GCA_012965425.1 Methylococcaceae bacterium | reverse complement strand
CATCTTCAGCTTTATCAAGTATGTTTTTTAGGTAGCTGATGGCTATTTTCTACTGGCATTACTCTCCATGTCATCTAAAAAATCAGTGATGTTTTTCTTAGTTAATTCTGCAAGTTTAATGTGACCAATGGCTGGAATAATGTGCTTGTAGACTACACCTTTTATGTTTTTGAATGAGCGTAGTGTGGTGTTTCGCTCGCGCGTTGGTAAGACGTCATCGGAGTAAGATTCAACTGTTTCGGTGCGCTTGGGTTTCTTAGGATTATCACCGCGCTTTAAGTCTAATTGAATTTGAGCGATACGCATTTTTGCTTTCTCGTATGGCATCAGTTCGTAGTCGCCTAATTTGAGTAAATGTCTTTTTCCACCAAAAGAGTAGCGAGCATACCAAGCTTTTGAGCCACCACTCGATTTAGGGTTTACAGTAAGGTATAGATTTCTAAATACGGGCTTACTGTATCGCGCAGATTTTGGTCTAAATTTGCCAACTTGTATGGCGGTAAGGTTAGCCATTTCGGATACTATTGATGCTAAATAAAAAGAGATGCTCTGGTATGCGATAATACGCCAAATTATTATTTTATCAATAGAATCAATTGGTTTGGGTCTTTGTGGAGCTTATAAAAACTTACTCGGAATTGCCTTGTAGCATTTCTTCAGCATGCGCCAAGGTTTGTTGGGTAATCGTGACGCCTCCTAACATTCGGGCAATTTCTTCGATCCGTTGCGTTGTTGTTAGGGTGGTTATGTTGGATGCCGTGGTGTCAGTGCTATGTTTTTTGGCAACAAATAAATGGTGGTGCGATTGTGAGGCAACTTGAGGCAGATGGGTTACGCAGATAACTTGACGTTTTTCCCCCAGTTGGCGCAATCGATGACCAACAATTTCGGCAACACCGCCGCCAATGCCAGAATCGACTTCATCAAAAATCATAGTAGGGATTGTCTTGTCGTGACTGGTGGCGACTTGAATAGCAAGACTGATGCGCGATAATTCACCCCCTGATGCTATTTTTGCTAAGGGCTTAGCCGGTAGGCCGGGGTTTGGACTGACGAGGAAGGTGATATCTTCTTTTCCGTGAGCCGTGAGGGTATTGGTGTTGGATGGCGCACATTCAATAATAAATTCGCCATGGTCCATGCCTAAATTTTTTATGATTGAGGAAATTAACGTTTGTAATTTAACGGCCCCTTTTTGTCGTTGTATTGATAAGGTGTCGGCTAAGGGGTGATATTGTTCTTCAAGGGTGTTAAGTATTGTTTTGAGGTGTTCAATTTGATTGTCATTTGCAATTAAAGTGTTTAATTCAGTCGTGAGTTGTTCGGCTTTACGGGGTAATGCTTCGGGGTTAATTGAATGTTTTCGGCAGAGCGTATGAATAAGGTCTAATTGTTCATCCAGGTAAGCTAATTTTTGTGGGTCAATTTCTTGCGCTTCAAGAAAGCGGTTAAGACCTTGTGCTGCTTCTGATATTTGTAGTTGCGCTTCCGTTAAGAGAGTAGTGGTTTCTTCGAGTTCAGGGGCCAGATTGCAAAGCGGTGTTAGTTTGGTCAGCGATTGGTTGATAAGGGCGAGTGCTGAGTGTTGTTCATTGTTGAATAAGCCATGGAGCTGTTCTTGGCCAACCGATAGGATGTGTTCAATATTAGCCAGTCGAACATGTTCAGTATTGATTGTTTCATAATCAAAGTTTTCCAGGTCAAGCTGTTGTAATTCATTGAGTTGGAATTGCAATAGTTCGGTGCGTTCAGAGAACTGTTGCTGGTCTTTGAGTTGTTGATTTATTTTATCGTGGGTGGCGTGCCAGTTTTGGTGGATTGAGGCAACATCGAAGGCCAGTGTTTCGGTATTGGCAAAAGTGTCCAATAAGCTGCGTTGTTCTTCGGGTTGTAACAGCTTCAAATGGGCATGTTGACCGTGAATCTCGACTAAGTTCTTGCTGAGTTGTTGTAATAACTGTAAGGTCACCGGGCGGTTATTAATGTATGATTTTGAAGGGCCATCATGACTAATAATACGTCTGATTAAACATTGTTGGTTGTTGTCAAGATCGTTTTTTTCAAGCCATTTTTGGGCAACTGGGGCATCTGAGATGTCAAATTCAAGATTAATTTCTGCGCGTTTACGGCCCGGCCTGATATAACCGGAATCGGCCCGATCACCGAGGGCCAGACCTAAGGCGGTGAGTAGGATAGATTTTCCTGCGCCGGTTTCTCCGGTGAGGACTGACATACCGTAGTCAAGGTTCAAATCCAGTGACTCAACAACAGCTAAATCTATTATCTTGATGTTTTGTAGCATTGCTTTTTAGCTAGTTATGATAACCCGCACTCCAGTCTAGTTTTTCACGTAGGATGTGGAAAAACTCATGTTTTTCCGGGTGCAATATGGTTATAGGATTGGGGTCTTTTTTGATGAGAATCTTATCGCTGATAAGTACTTCTGGAATCTGGACACTGTCACAAGTGACAAGCGCATTAATTTGTTTCGTTTGGCAAAAACTGAGTTCTATTTCAGCATCATCATTAATGACAATGGGTCGGTTGCTCAAGGTGTGAGGGTTGAGTGGTACCAGTACGAGTGCATTCAGAGCTGGATGTAAGATGGGCCCGCCTGCAGACAGTGCGTAAGCCGTTGAACCCGTTGGGGTTGAAATAACCAAGCCATCGGAACGTTGTGAATTTAAATAGACGCCATTAATTTTGGTAATTATTTCGATCATGCTGGGTGTTACCCAGCGGTGTACTACGACTTCATTGACCGCCGTATCTTCATGAATGATTTTGTCATTGCGAATGACTTTAGTGCGTAGAAGGTAGCGTTCTTCTTTTATAAAGTTGCCATTTAAAATTGGAAGGAGGTTAGAGGTCAATTCTTTGGGTGAAATATCGACTAAAAAACCGAGACGACCCAGATTTACACCAATGAGTGGAATGTTATGGAGGGCTATAGTTCTGGCGCCGGTTAAAAAAGTACCATCGCCGCCCACGGCGATTAACAGGTCAACCTTTTTCCCTAAGTTTTTCAGCTCGCAGGGGCTTGCTAATGCGTTATCGATAAATTGAGCGCTATTGTTGTCTATAAAGACTTGATGGCCATTGGCCTGCAGAAATTGACAAAGAACATTTAAAGTGGCAGCAATGCTCGGGTCGCTGGGTTTGCCAAGGATACCTATTTTTTTAAACTGAGAAAGCATGTAAATGGTGAGTAAAAAAGAAATTTGCCGACTAGTTTATACAAAATACCCAAGTAACCCAATGAAAATTTTAGATTAGTGAGTTATTTGAATGTCGGTTATTGAGGCTTAGGATGATTGTTTTTTCTTTTTTTTTGGCCAATCATTATTGACATCGACCGTCTTACTGCTTATTCTGCACAGGTTAGTTAGCACTCTCAGCAATAGAGTGCTATTTTTTTGGGAGGGGGAAGCGTAGCGTTGTCGGATTTAAATGAGCGATCATTGCAGTTATTAAAGTCACTGGTGGAGAAATACATTAGTGAAGGGCAACCCATTGGTTCTCGGGTGTTATCAAAAGACAGTACTTTGGACTTAAGTCCTGCGACAATACGCAATGTTATGGCGGATTTGGAAGACTTAGGCCTGATTCATTCGCCCCATACCTCGGCAGGTCGCGTACCGACAGTTTCTGGGTATCGTTTGTTTGTTGATTCGTTGTTAACGGTAAAACCGATTAGAAATCAGGAGGTTAAGGGGTTTTTGGACGGTTTTGGTTTAAACCCTGATAATGTCGCTGATATTATTGGTAATGCTTCGAAAATGCTGTCTAATTTCACCCAGATGGCGGGTGTTGTGACGCTCCCCAGACAGGAAAGTGTCACTTTTTCACATATAGAGTTTTTGGCCTTGTCTGATCGCCGTGTTTTGGTGATTTATGTAACCAACCAACAAGAGGTTCATAATCAGATTATTTATACGTCTCGTAAATTTGAAGTTGCTGAGTTGCAGCAAGCCGCTAATTATTTGAATTCGGTTTTTGAAGGCAGGCCGTTATCAGCGGTGCGTGAGGCCTTGCTTAAAGGACTGGATGAGGATCATGCGCAAATTAATTTGGCTATGCAAGAAGTCGTTAATATGGCAAAAGAGGCTATTTACAAAGAACAAACGGAAGAAGATTGCATTATTTCCGGTGAAACTAATTTGATGGGGTTTTCTGAATTATCAGATATGAATAATCTCAAGGGATTGTTTGATGCTTTTAGTCAAAAAAGAAGTGTTATTCATCTGTTAGATCAATGCCTCGATAGTGATGGTGTTCAGATTTATATTGGTGAAGAGTCCGG
>DTSI01000125.1 GCA_012965425.1 Methylococcaceae bacterium | reverse complement strand
CCAGAAAATGAGTCTGATTGGCAGCGACTAGACACAGCTCTCAAGCATATCAGCAAGCTTCATTTTACCGAGACCGACGGATGAATTCCCACACACTCATGATTCAAGGAACCACTTCCGATGCCGGCAAAAGTTTGCTGGTCACGGCATTATGCCGCTGGCTTAATCAAAACGATGTCAATGTCGCCCCCTTCAAACCACAAAACATGGCTCTAAACAGCGCGGTGAGCATAGATGGCGGTGAGATCGGTCGCGCACAGGCCGTGCAAGCATCCGCCTGTGGGCTGGAACCCCATAACGATATGAACCCCGTACTACTAAAACCCAATACGGATGTGGGCGCACAAGTTATTATTCATGGCCAAGCTATCGGCAACATGGATGCTATCGACTATCACCATTACAAACGAACGGCCCTCGCCGCCGTCCTTGCATCACACCAACGCCTCAGCACCGATTTTGAAGCGATAATTGTAGAAGGTGCAGGCTCTCCTGCTGAAATCAATTTACGAGAAAATGATATCGCCAATATGGGCTTCGCCGAGGCCATTGACTGTCCTGTTCTCCTGATTGCCGATATTCATCGCGGGGGTGTTTTTGCCCATCTGGTCGGAACACTCGCCCTACTCAGTAAAAGTGAACAGAAACGCATCAAAGGATTTATTATTAATAAATTTCGCGGTGACATTGCATTATTACAACCCGGCTTAGACTGGTTAGAAGCATATACCGGAAAACCCGTAATCGGTGTATTACCTTATCTTAAAGGGCTACACCTAGAAGCTGAAGATACTTTACCCCATCGCCTTGCTGCCGCCCCACAAACAGGGGTGAAACGTCTTCGCATCACTGTTCCCGTACTGCCAAGAATAAGTAATCATACTGATTTTGACCCACTACGCCTGCACCCACAAGTAGACCTTCATTTTGTTGGACCCGATGAAATAATTCCACCTTCAGACCTGATCATCCTACCGGGCTCCAAAAATGTCCGTGCTGATCTTAACTGGTTACGCAATCAGGGTTGGGCTGAAACCATTCAGCGCCATTTACGTTATAACGGTAAGCTCATAGCTATTTGTGGTGGCTTTCAGATGCTGGGTAACTGGATCCACGACCCAAGCGGTCTTGAAAACAGTGCTGGCAGCTCCGAAGGTTTAAAGCTTCTTAACATGGAAACAACATTAAAAGCCAACAAACAGTTACGCAACGTTCATGGCCACCTTATTATTGATCATGCTACCGTCAAGGGTTACGAAATTCATACTGGTGTTACTCAAGGACCCGCACTCCGTCAACCTGCACTTCATCTCCCCCATGGCCCGGATGGCGCGATCAGTAACGACAACCAAATCCTTGGCACCTACCTGCACGGACTTTTCGAATCCAGCCCTGCTTGTGCTGCTCTGCTTAACTGGGCTGGACTCGATAAAATAAAAACACACGATTATCACGCCTTACGTGAAGATGCTATTAATCGACTTGGAACCGCTGTTCAAGAGCACCTTGATACGAACACGCTCATTGAACTTCTCCATCTAACTAACATAACTAAATGAAAACATTAATCCTAGGTGGCGTTCGTTCCGGCAAGAGCCGATTAGCTCAGCGTCTTGCCATTGACAGTAATCTGATGGTTACCTACATCGCTACCGCTACTGCCCATGACGATGAAATGCGCACACGCATTGCCTCACACCGTATTAATCGACCGTCCCATTGGCAACTCATAGAAGAACCCTTTCAACTAGCCACTATACTAGAACAACAGGCGGCACCTGAACACTGCCTCCTCGTTGACTGCCTGACACTTTGGCTTACAAATTTACTCATGAACGAAAATCCGAATATCCTTAAGCAGGAACGCGATAAACTCCTAAAAGTAATCCCCTCATTGCCCGGCCCAATCATTATGGTGAGTAATGAAACTAACCTAGGAGTCATGCCGCTCGGGGAGCTCTCTCGACGCTTTTGTGATGAAGCTGGGAGCCTCCACCAAGAACTAGCTCAGTCTTGCGACCGGGTAATCCTGACGATTGCCGGCCTCCCTCAAGTTTTAAAAGGAGAGTTATTTTGATTGATTCTACCCTCTGGCTACAAGCTCCCCCAGCGACAGTACACGCCAAGGCAAAACTTGCCGCACAGACACACCAAAAAGAACTGACTAAACCACCTGGTGCCCTCGGCAGTCTAGAAGACATTGCCATCCAACTAGCTAGTTTACAAGGTACCGAATACCCGAATGCTGACCGTATTAGCATTTCTGTATTCGCAGCTGACCACGGTGTCGCTCAACAAGGTGTTTCTGCATTTCCTCAGTCTGTCACGCAAGAGATGCTCAAAAACTTCTCCCGCGGAGGGGCTGCCATTAATATTATTGCCCAAGAACTTGGCGCTAATCTAGAAGTTATTAACTTAGGTACCGTCAACGATCCAGGCCCCCTTAGTAACGTCTTAAAGGCAGATCTAGGCGCGGGAACAGCTGACTTTTCCCAAGAGCCCGCCATGACAACACAACAACTTACCCGTGCCTTACACACAGGGCGACAGTCGGCTGAACGCGCCAAAATTAAACAAACACAACTTTTTATCGGCGGTGAAATGGGTATTGGTAATACCACTTCGGCATCCGCGCTCGCTTGCGCACTACTCAAGGCGGCCCCTGAACAATTAGTTGGCCCCGGTACAGGGCTTGATGTATCCACGTTAAAACACAAAACAAACATCATTCGACAAGGACTTCTACGACACCAAGCCAACTTAAATTCTCCACTACAGATCCTTCGCTGCTTAGGTGGATTTGAAATTGCCGCGTTAACAGGAAGCTATATGGCCTGTGCACATATGGGCCAACCAGTACTGATCGATGGTTTTATTAGTAGCGTAGCTGCACTCGTTGCCGAACGCCTGTGCCCAGGTGCTGCCCATTGGTTCCTCTTTGCACACCTCTCACCCGAACCCGGCCATCATCTCGTTTTAAATGCCCTTAGTGCAAACCCCTTACTTGACCTTGGCCTACGTCTGGGAGAAGGCAGCGGCGCGGCCACCGCCGTCCCACTATTACGCCTTGCCTGCAAACTCCATAACCAGATGACAACTTTTAAAGAAGCTGGCGTATCGGAGAAAAACCTATGATCCAATTGGATTGCCTACGTCACGGTGAAGTCCAAGGAGGCACTTGTTTCCGAGGCCATACGGATGACCCCTTAACCCCTACTGGATTACAGCAAATGCAAGCAGCAACTAACACAGGCAGTCGCTGGGATCAGGTTATTTCTTCACCGCTGCAACGGTGCGCAACTTTTGCCACTGCATTTGCACAGCAATATTCACTGCCCCTCCAGTTTGATGATCGCCTTACCGAAATGCATTTTGGTGACTGGGAAGGGCGAACCCTAGACTCACTCATGGGTGAAGACCCTGATGCTCTGACCAATTTCTGGAACAACCCTACAGACCACCCACCTCCGGGTGCAGAGTCACTATTGAATTTTCAAGCGCGCGTCCTTAGTGCCTGGAATGACATTATCCAACAGCACCCAGAACAACGCATTTTGCTGATTACCCACGGCGGGGTCATTCGTATCTTACTTTGCCACGTACAGCAACACCCGATTAATAAACTACTAGAGTTTGATATCAAGCACGGTTCATTGCATCATTTCTATCTGACCCATGATGGCAACATGACAACACCCACTCTGCCTGTATTCTGGAACTAATATGTCGTTACCCCTACCCTTTCTCATTGCACTACAATTTTTAACTATATACCCTATTCGTCTTAAGGAGCACCCGAGCAAGGAAATGACCGGTCGCTCATTACTTTACTACCCCGTCGTCGGGTTATTCCTCGGTGCACTCTTCGTTATCATCGCCTGGCTATTTACTCAAAGCCCACCATCTATCATTGCAGCCCTCGTATTAGCCCTCTGGATCTTACTTACCGGCGCATTGCACCTTGACGGATTAGCCGATAGCGCCGATGCCTTAATCGGTGGTTTTGGCAACCGAGAAAGAACGCTTGAGATTATGAAAGACCCTTATTGCGGTCCCGCTGCTGTTGTGTCACTGGTTCTAATATTATTAATCAAATTTACGGCACTCGAACAACTTATTAACACCGAAAACTGGTTAGTGCTCGCACTCACACCGGTGTTAGGTCGCACTATACTCATCATTCTTTTACAGAGTACGCCTTACGCTCGCCCTGCTGGCCTAGGCAGTGCCTTGGCAAAGTATTCGCCCCGACAAGAATGCTTGATCATTATTATTTTAACCTTCGCCTCGATGCTTCTCTTACTTGGGGTTACCGTATTTTGGATAATCATACCCGTAGCCGCCATCTTCATGATCCTACGAACCCTCATGCTATCGCGAATCGGCGGTACAACCGGTGATACGGCTGGGGCCGTCGTCGAAATAACTGAAACCATTATGCTGGTAACGACCGCGTTACTCTAAAGGTTTCTAGGAAAAGACCTCGCGAACTTGATCTAACACGCTATAACCAGCCCTCACCATTACTCCAACTAACCTCAACCAAGCCTACCCCTCTACAATGAATTTTAGCCATACGAAAATACCGTTTCCCCCCATAGCCACTGAGCTATTCCCCGATGTGACGCTCATAAAAACTGATAAATTTATTTTTATTCAATTAGAAAACCAAGGACAGTTATTGGGGACTAACATCCTTAATGGCGGGTTATCTACTATTGATTCCCTTGTGAATCTTAATGTAGTCACTCATGCTTTTACAGCAGATCAAATGACTACGCCACTAACCATATTGACAAACTGGCAACAACAAAACCAACACCTTGTCAAAGCCAACCAAACCATGGCCGACTTTCTTACAGCAGCTTCTATGAACAGTTTATCTATCGTTAAACGTCAACTACATAATGAATATGTGGCTGTTATCACAACAGCTGGATTCAGTAATGCACGCGCAGCAGGTGATCGTGCTGAATACAGAAATATTGAGTCTGTCGTTGAAAAGATCGGGACTATTAATACCATTATCTTAACAAGCGCTAAACTCTCTGATGCTGCGAAATTAGAAGCCCTCATCATTGCCACCGAAGCAAAAGTGACAGTTATCTATGAACTCAAGATTAAAAGCCAAGTATCCAATGCAATGGCAACGGGTACCGGCACCGATGCTTGTGCACTCGTCTCAAATTTAGGAGGGAAGGCAACGGTTGCCTATAGTGGTAAACACACCCTTTTGGGCGAGACTATTGGCAAACTAGTTACCCTAGGATTACGGGAATCATCTGCTTATAAGACGTTAATTTAACGCACGGCCCTCATGATGCGAATAACAATCCCCGTTGAGAAACCTTTAACGGTAACTCACAGAACCTGTCTAACAGCTGAAAATTGCAAGGTATAAAAAAGACAGGGACTTCCTACGGTTTACTCAACCCTCAGCAAAGCCCCCTTTAAACGCAGAACAGCCGGAGAATAAGATCCATTCTCCGACTGTAAGCGTATTGCCTTTAGTGCTTAAAATTAACGGAAAAGAAGAAATTACGGTCTGCCGTGTTATACCCTAAGTTAGTTTGGTACTGGTCATTAAGCAGATTGTTCAATTTACCTTTTAAAGTCCAGTGATTATTTAACTCATAGGCTGCGCGTAAATCCCAAACCACAGAACCATGGTGCTTGGTTGTCCCATCTAAACGGTCATTACTCACCGCGAGTGTCGACCCCACGTTGAACCCACCCACTAATTCTCTGGACACATCAGCCGTCAAGTGCATCTGAGAACGTTTTACTAGCCTTGCATTAGTAAGACGATTCTTAGGACTTAACACATCCCCGTTTAACGATACATCCCAACCGTATATTTGGGTAGATAATTCCATTTCTACGCCATCAATTTGAGCTTTATTAATATTACTCGGTTTCCACATATACGGTTTTTCTGCAGTTGGAGCCGGTGCCCAATCAATTAAATTATTTATATTTGTATGATAAGCTCTGACCAACCATTGAGCACCAAAATGTTCACCTTCTAGGCCAACTTCAAACGTGGTAGATTCTTCAGGCTTTAAGTTAGAGTTACCCATCCCGTAATCACTAGCTGGATAATATAAATCATTAAAAGTCGGCGCTTTATAGCCACTGCTGAAATTACCAATTAGGTCGATGTCTGTCTCGAACAGAGCCACGCGAAAACCCGCCGCACCGGTAACATGCGAGCCAAACTGCTCGTCTTCATCACCACGGACTGATGCATTAAAATCAACCAAATCGAACCAACGGCCATAGTATTCCGCAAAACCGCCGATATCATAACGAGTGCCTTCATCATAAACTTTAGAACTTTCAACATGGTCTTGCCTGAAATCAGACCCCAGAACAATTTCATGATTAGCATTCAAAGTGAAATTATTAATCAACCGTGCTGTCCGACGCCGAGTATTAAAAAAGTCTGCATTGTGATAGTTTCTTGATTCATCTCTAGATTCACCAATTGATGCTGTCAGTAACCAGTCCTTATTTATTTTAAAACTGCCGGTTGCACCAATATTCTGAACAACAAAGCCATTCGATTGCGCTTGGTCATCAGAGCCGGCATATTTATTATCGAATTCATTATCACCTTGCGATCGAAGCGCGAAAGCTTCTACCTTGAGACTATTATCAAACTGGTAACCCGCTCTAACATTAAAGCTGGTATTTTCATAACCGTCCCTATCGCTTGATTTACTTGGATAAGCAGTGAACCCTTCCGTTGTGAGGTGTGATGCCCCGAATGAATACCACGCATTATTATACTTGCCACTGACATTGCCGCTGGCTTTAGCAGTATCGTAAGAGCCCCCCCCTACATCTACAGAAACACTCGGGGTGTTGTCTTGTTTTTGTTGCCCTTTACGGGTAAATATTTGGATAACGCCACCAATAGCTTCTGACCCATACAGACTCGACTGCGAACCCCGTACGATTTCCACGCGTTCAATCTGGTCAATGGGTAATGATGAAAAAGGGCTTTGCCCAAGAGTAACCGAGCCAATACGCATCCCATCAACTAAGACTAAAACGTGGCCATTCTTCGTTCCCCGGATAAATACGCTACTTTGTTTACCTGGCCCGCCAGATTCAGTCATATCCACACCGGTGGCGCGTTTTAATAATTCTGGAACACTTTGGACTTGCAAGCGTTCGATATCTTCACGCGTAAATACCGTGGCTGCGGCTGATAAACTATTAATGGTTTGTGAGGTTCTGGTTGCTGTCACCACCATCTCTGGCAATACGACTTTTTCAGCGTGTATAGAGGTTGCAGCGGTCACTAAGACCAAGCCGCTTAAAATTTTTTTCATGTTTCTCTCCGCGCCGCCCGCGCTTAAGTGTGAGTTTTTTAAATGACAGCAGAAAGAAAAGGGAATAGCTCATCCGGAATGGAGTGACATATTCGTAACCAGCCTCCCCGCTGTAGCGAATTGCATTCAGGCCGGTCTCCGGGCTTATAAGTGGCGTGCACC
>DTSI01000124.1 GCA_012965425.1 Methylococcaceae bacterium | reverse complement strand
ACTGGCTGAAGGGGTTAATGCGAAAACCTCAACCACCGGTGTTACCGCTCGTGTGGTGAGTACCGGGACTAATCAATATCGACTCTTGGTGGAAGGTCAGTCCGGCAGCACGAATGGCATAACGATCAACACCGATCTGCCAACGACCTATGCGTCAACGGCGGTCACCCTCACCGTGGGTACAGCAATTGACAATAATCAAACCGCCTCCATTACGGTTGATGGTACGACATTTACGACTGCCGCACTGTCTGCTAATGCATCGGCGAGTGCTATTGGCGATGCCTTTTCTGCCTTAAGTGTAACGGGATGGACGATTACTGATAATAATTCAGGCGTGGTTACCTTTACAAAAAATTCAGCCTATAGCAAATCTGGGGAAACTGGCCAGAGTGTTATCGCCACAGCCGATGCCCCAGCAGTCACCATTGGCGGCAGCGGCTCGGGGGCGGTGACTGCGGCGGCTGTTGATAGTTCAGCGGGAGCCGGGTTTGCGCTTGCAGATGTAACCAATAAATTGAAAACCGTGCAAGATGCATCTTTAATAGTCAATGGTCTTGCGGTCACCCGAAGTACCAATAAAATCAGTGATTTAATTCCTGGCGTCACCTTGAACCTGAACAAGACGACCAGTTCAGCTGTAAATGTTAATGTTAGCCGTGATTTAGCACTGGCAAAAGAAACGATAACGACGATGGTCAGCGCAGTCAATCTGTTTGAAAGTACCTTAAAAAGTCTCAGTAATAGTGTCGATGGTGATTTGGCTAATGACCGCACCGTGATTCAGATTAAAGATAAACTTAAACAGATGTTTTACTCAAACAGCTCTAAACCCGGAACAACGATCAAATCAATTATTGATATGGGCCTGAGTTACGATAAAGCCGGTTCAATTTTGGTTGATGATAGCAAATTAAATACGGCACTGACCTCGTATTATGACGAGGTTAAGGATTTTTTTAGCGGTGGTACGGATGATCACAGTTCCTATGATTCAGAGGATAAATCTGCAAGAAGCACACTGACTTTTTCCGGCGGACTTAATGCGGCGGATACGGCCACGATTACCATTCCTGCCACCTATGCCTCAACAGCAGTAACATTGACGGCCGGCAGTGCTATCGGTGCAAATCAAACGGCTGCCATAACTATCGATGGAACAACCTTTACCACGGCAGCGTTATCCGCTAATTCCACGATCGCGCAAATAGGCGATGCTTTTTCAGCGCTAAGTGTGAGCGGCTGGACCATTACCGATGATAATAGCGGCGGTGTGACTTTTACCAAAAATGCAGCTTATAGCAAATCGGGCGAAACCGGACAAAGTGTTATTGCGACGGCCGATGCCCCTACAGTGACCATTGGCAGTTCAGGGTCAGGTTCTGTGACGGCTTCTGCCGTAGACAGTGTGGCGGGCGTTGCTGCAGTAACAGTTGCTGTAGACGGTTCGACGGGAACTTATAGCAGTGCAACCACGTTAGCCACTGCTTTTGCGACGGCCGCTGCTGCAGCAAATAGCGGTGTCGGCTTAACCGGCTATACCGTTACCGCGTCGGGTACGACTATTTTAGTTACGTCAACGGCAACCGGTGCCGATGTCGGCGCATTAGCTCCCACGATGGCGGTTATTAGAACCGGTGGTAATTCAAGTCAAGCCACCTCGCCTCCGAACATTACCAGCACTGCGGCTGTCAATGAAGCCGGATCTGCGGGTCTTAAGCGAGGATTAGCCGGCGATATCGTGACTTTAATGGCTAATTATCTGGCATACAATGGTACGATGGATAGCATGGGGGATCAATTTAATGCGATGGTTGCACAAACTGAAACCGATCAGACGACTTTAGACGATCGAAAAGCCAGCATTGAAGCGCGCTATACCAAACAATTTACCGCTATGAACCGGATTATGGCAGAAATGAATGCCTTAAAAGAATATCTGGATGCACAATTAGATGCACTGCCCAACAACAATAAAGATTAATCGTTTTGACAGCCGCCTAATTCATTGTAAATAAAGCTTTTTACTCTCTTGCCACATTTTTGT
>DTSI01000123.1 GCA_012965425.1 Methylococcaceae bacterium | reverse complement strand
ATTTTGATATTACCAACCAAGCGATTCCAACAGGTTATCGCTAATGGGATGGGGAGTCCAATTATCTATCCTGACACAGGGGGATACTCTCAGCCGAGAGGTTTCACTGCGAATACAGATGCACCTGTGTCCATAAGCCAAAACCATAGTTATTTACTCAGTTTCACTATCTCTGCATTTATTGACGCAGTCAACTGTCAAACAGGGTTATTATGACGTAATTCACGAGTCACCCCTCTGATTTGTAAGTATTGACTTACAAACCCTCCGTAGTGTTGGGTTGAAACGTGTTGATGCCCTAATTTAGTACGACCGAGGGTGATGCGAAGTAAAATTGGTCTTCGTCTGAAACTACCGGAAATTTCGGATTATTTTATTTAACTTATTTTACTTCTCTACATCTTTCTATTAATTCTCTCACACCATTAAGTCCTATTATCCATGATGTTAAACTACCTCTGTTGTTAGAGATATCCACTTTAATATTATTGCTAGCATTTATTGCACTAATTATTTCTCTATGATCTTGACCAGTAACAAAACAAATTGTAGTTCCATTTTTCATGGCAACACATGATTTATTTTTAATTAAAATTGTTCTGATACTACCTATTTGAATATTAATTGACGGATATTCTTTTGGCATATGCCAATCAAATATTAACTTTGTATGAGATTTATTTTTTTCATTTGAATTTAAATTAATAGTTATTACTGGTTGAGTGGTTTTGTCTTTTCTTGAAATAAATTTATACGGTGTTGTTAGATCTCCTGAATTAATTATACAAACTCCTTTTTTTTGGCTAAATTTCCAATTCTGTTCATCTTTTATAACAGCACAACTATTTCCAGCTATAAAAAATAATAATATAAAAAGAAAACTAAAAAATTTCATGTTTTAAATGACCCTAGTTAAGTTTTTTTACCCTACACAAAATAAGAAAAAAAAGTCTATCGACCAACCCCGTAAGTTCTAACCCTTAGAATATTGAAAAAATTAATCGTATCAACTGAATGAACTTATCAAACCATTTGATAACCAACAACAGCAATCGTTATATGTATTTAGTTAAACAAGAGACTAAATCTACTAATTTTTTATTTCAATTTTTATTAGTCTCAATAGCTTACTACCTGTATTTTGCCATCTTTGACTATATGACCCTCTTTTTTATATTACATCCATCTTATATCAGTTGAGAGATAGCTTTCGGGTGATTAAGACCACCATTCAGTATCTCGCTGATCAACACCTACTTGTGTTAACTCTGAAACAAAATTTTGCCATGATGATAATTCTTCAAAAGTTTGTAAATAGTCACTTGTGTAGTTAGTTGCTCCAGGCCCTGGCAGATAAATACTCATTCCAGTATAGTCTGTTATATTTCCTTTAAAGGTATCTACTACAGATTGATAAGCATTGCTAACCTCATTACTTGCATTAATAATGACAT
Source organism: Methylococcaceae bacterium (assembly GCA_012965425.1). Classification (GTDB taxonomy): domain Bacteria; phylum Pseudomonadota; class Gammaproteobacteria; order Methylococcales; family Methylomonadaceae; genus OPU3-GD-OMZ. Next base: position 6,317 of record DTSI01000123.1, on the reverse strand, counting down.
CTTGCGATTCACTTTCTATAATATTATTGAAAAAATTCCCAAAATCTAAATAACTATCATCTCCAGCATATGTGGCAGTTGTCTCATGGGCTTCCTTAATTGCATTCCAATCGCTATCGGTAGCATCATTTTGAACAATGTTTGAGAAATCATTAAGCCGTTGGACCAGTGAGTTAAGATGACTCATATTTATAGAACTTAATGTATATTCACTATACCAAGGTTCCCCAATAAAAGAGTCAGAGTAGGTTTCAACTATATCTGAAGCTACTGATTGTGCACTTTGTTCTGAATTACTTGTAATAGCATTTATTAGGTTCGTATAATCCCATCCTTTTCCTGGTTCATTTTCTGATGATGCCACGTAGTAATCAGTATAACCACTCAAAGGATAAAGCACATCAAACATACCCATTTGGCAAGCATCGTACCCAATCACATCAAACTTCTCGAGAGTTGAGTTTTTTACTGCTGTTGTTACATCATTTAACGATAAATTATCGTCACCATTTGTTTCATCCCAGGCTGCTCCCCATAGTCCTCCCCCATGATTCCATATAACTAGTGCATAATTTTCAGCAGGATAATTACCTACACTCCAATTAATGAAATTTGTTAAGGTATTTGGGTCTCCAGTATTCAATTCGCCCAGTGACTGAAGACTAGTCGATATGTTGTCTGTTGTATTATCTGCAGTAATTAAACCTCTCCTTGTGTCTGTCCAGTCACCATCCCCTCCGGCATAACCTGGCGTACGATCAACTAAAACGCTTACATTAATATCTTCAGACTCAGTTGCTGCTTCCATTTCATTGATATCTTGCAATGCAAATTTCTCAAGATTATTATCAGCAGCGATGTACACCATAATATTCCATTTACTGGTGTTAGTTACAGTATTGTCAATGCTGTTGTCAATCTCAACCATTTTTAACGTATATGTACCCGTACTATCAAATGCCCCAGCTGATATATAATAGTCCCCAGAGATAGTTGGCGTATAAATACATTGAGAGTTAAGCCCAATACCACTGTCATCATCTGAAGTATTGGCAACATAACTGCCATTAACATCATAAAGACCTATTAAGTAGGGGTCTGCTAGGGTACCGCCGGTGGTAGCCTCCCCTTCAAGATCAAAAGTATATTGATTACCTGCAATTAATGTGACATTAAACCAATCGGTATCATCTATAATCTCTATGGTTCCAGTCACTGGTTCACTTGCTGACAGTTTCGCTGTGCTCTGTATAGTATCTAAAACATCCAGATCACTAGTGGCTCCAGATACTTGTTGCTCCCCTGTAAAGCTTAAAGAATAAGTCCCTATCCCGTCATATGCTCCAATTGCAACGTAATAAATTCCCGTAGTATCAGCAACATAGACAAGTTCTGAGTTATAACCTACTCCACTATCATCATCATATGTGCCATCGATATAAACACTATCAGCATCATTGAGTCCAATTATTGTAGGATCATCTAAGGTCCCTGCATTTGTTGAGCTTCCTTCTAATATAAAAATATACTGGTAACCCTCAATTAATGACACTTTAAACCAGTCTTGGTCACCGCTCCAATTGGGGCTATCGTCAATATTCCCGATGATAGTCCCACCTAATGTAAGACTACTTGTTGATGATATATCATCTGGAATATCACTATTAGTAGGAATTTCTCCTTCTGATATAGTTAAAGTATAGCTGCCAGAATCTTCACCATAGGCTCCTGCCGAAATAAAATAAGTATCTGTCCGAGGAGCGGTATAAATTAACCTTGAGTTGTATTCAACCCCCCCATCATCATTAGACGTGTCAGCAATATAACTTCCAGCACTATCGTAAAGTCCAATCAAGTAGGGGTCAATTAAGCTTCCTGCATTTGTTGAACTTCCTTCAAGTTGAAAAGTATATTGATAACCTTCAACCAGTGAAGTACTAAACCAATCATTGTCACTACTAAAGTCAATATTATCGATAATCGACGCTCCAGCTTTGATAGTAGCTAAAGTGTCTATAGTATCTGATGTATCACTAAGCCCTTGTTCGCCAAGAAGTTCTAATGTGTAACTGCCAACATCGGAATTAATAGAACCTGCAGATATATAATAGTCCCCTGTACTAGACGCCGTATAAATAAGTTGTGAATTAAACCCAAAACCGCCATCATCATCTGATGTTTTGGTTATAACGTTACCATTTTGATCGTAAAGGCCCCAGATGTAAGGATCGTTTAAGGTACCTGAATTAGTTGCACTTCCTAAAAGATTAAAAGTATATTGACTACCAGACACCAAAGAGGTTTTGATCCAATCTTTATCATTAGGAAAGTCAATAGCTCCTGTAATTGATTCAGCAACTGAAAGAGTAACTGTCGTACTAGTTGAGTCAGTTGCTACGTCAACAACTTCCTGTTCAGGCACCACATTTTCTTTTTTTAAGACACTTAAAGTATAACCCCCAATTCCAAAAGAGTTTGCAGCAGCAGCTATAAAATATATGCCGGATTCTTCCGGAGAAAAAGTAACCTGCGCATTATTACCAAAACCACTATCGTTATCAAATGTATTATTTACATAAGATCCAGAATTATCAAAGATACCGCGTAAGTATGGATTAGCTAGAGTTCCATGGCCACTATCTTTACCCAATAAATCTATGATATAAGTTTCGCTATTAAGTGCTTCAAAACGTATCCAATCTACATCATACGCTTCTTCAACTACATTAGTTACTTTAGCATCAACTGTTAGTGTAACCGTAGTTGTAATATCAGCCGGAGTATCACTGCCAAGACTAAGAAAGCTATTCTCATTAACATAAAGGGTATATTCACCAAGTTCAGTCCCATTCTCAGCTATAGAAATAAAATGTTTTCCAGTTATTGTCGGAATAAATATTAATCTTGGATTAGAATTATTGCCGTAATTGTCATTGAATGTGTTTTGAATTAATTTTCCATCAGGTGCATTGATACCATCAATCATTAAATCAATTAATGACGACGAACTTCCAACCTGTGGTGATGCAGTCAATATATAAGTTTTACCTGCCACCATATCTACGGCAAACCAATCCTTGTCATTTTTAAAATTAATAGATCCACTAATAGAACCACTATCAAAGGTATCAAGTATTATCGAGCCAATTGATGCGCTAGTGTTACTGTAGTCATCTCCAGTAATAGTTGCTGAAACATTATTATAATTAATGTCGCTAGCACCCATTAGAATAACAAGATCGGTAGTACTGTTATCCGGATTAACTGAATAACTGAGCGAAGACTCAACTGCTGCATTGAATAAATTTGCTGTTTCCCAAAATAAAGAATTACTTCCAAGGGAAGATAAAAGATTTAATGATTCAAGAATAACAGCTCCTCGATCTGTTCTTAAATCAAACTGGTTTGTCAAATAAGAGGTGCATATATTTTGTAAGTTCACATCTGGAAACAACAAGTTGGAACTGACTTTTTCAGCTAACTCATAATTAGTATAATTACTGAAATAAGTATTAACAAAATTGTTAGAGAAACCAGAGAGTCCAGAAATTTTGCATTCATCTAAGAACTGCCCCAGATATGTGTAGCCTGAAGGAACGTTAAAAAGAACCTGAATAACACGAGTGATTTGTTGCGGAAGAGTACCGTTCATTCTTAACTCCTACATTAAAGCATAATGTTTAAATCGACACCTTCAGTGAATTCTAAAAATATATTTTCATCCATTATGATGAGAAGATTCGTTAAATCATTTTAATGAATCGCCCTGAGTTTTGTAGACATATCGAAGCGTTACAATGTAACTCTGACGGAGGTGTTTATGTAGTGGTCAAGTAAATCTGGCCACGGTATTAGAGACAAGATCATACTTCGCCTCTGCTTTATTTGGTGGCAAGCCACCGTTATGTTGATGCGGTCTGTGCTGGCTGTAATACCCAACAATATATTGGGTAATTGCAGCCTGAGCCTCGTTAAAACTTGAGTATCCTGTTGTGGGTACCCATTCGCTCTTTAAACTTCTAAAGAACCGTTCCATTGGGGAGTTATCCCAACAATTGCCGCGGCGACTCATGCTTTGCCTTATCTGTAATCGCCGCAGGAAATTTCTCTTCAAAATCCCACTGATGAATCAAGATTGTTTTTGCCCTGTTATAAAAATCATTTAAAAAGTCGATGCATTGCTCTGGTGTCTTACCTGTTTGTTGCATTAATACTTCTCGTAGAGGATGGTGACTCAAAAACAGAAATTCGTTTCTTCGATGTAATCGTTCCTATAAACGCACCGTTGGTAATCGTGCAAATTTACCAGATTCCCCCTATTACAATCTTTGCAGGCTAGCTGAAGATTCCATACCCCATCAATTAAAGATCCAAAGTTATGCTGCTTAAGTACATGAGGAAAGAAATGATCAACCTCAGGCGGAGTAATTGATTTATCGATAAAGATTATAGAACTGTTCAGATTCTGGAGCCACCTCTTAGCTACGGCTATTCAACGCCGTTTTGTCCACCCGCCGTAGCGGGTGGATGCTTTATTGGTACCCACGATTGGCCCCAGATAAACAAAATCATCAAAGAGTTAACTGCATCGAAAAATGCTTGAGATCAGATTCCTCCAATTTGACTCTTTGTAGCTTGCTTCAACCATCTTTCGACTTCGGGGGTCAACTTGCCACTGCCCAACAGTCCTATGGTACGCTGAAGCCGACTTTTTTCGGCTAACGGCAACGGTAAAACCCCTTGCCCTCCCATGCCATTGTTTGCCGAGATCGTCGAATCATTGCGATCGGCAAGAACCACTCTGCCAGCAATCTCAAGCTTGTCCATATCGATGATAATGAGGTCGTTTGCAAACTTGCTGGCAACGTATGCGTAGTAACCACCGCCTTTCTTCAATCCAAAATGAGCACCGTGGCAACCTGGCTCGCAAGGAAGACTCTTAACTACTTTATTGGAAGCTGTGTCGACAATCGTAATGCTGGCGCTTAATGTATTGGCTGTAACAACATATTTTCCATCCGGGCTAACCGGGGTCTGTATAGGCAACAGTCCATAGGCTTCCCCAGTTACTTGACCGGTAATCGGGTTATAATCTTCTGCCAAGTTAATATCAGTGATTTTGGTTTTCTTGTCTAGGTCGATCACGCTGATTGAACTTAACAAAGCAGGCGGTGTACCTAACAGATTAGCAACGTAAGCGCGGGTTCCTTCTGGATTTCCCCAGACGGCAATGGGAATCACTCCGCCTGTCGGTATTTCCACTACTTCCTCGCTGTCCAGATTTATTATCGAAACGCTGGACGCCAACGCATTCGGCGTTACCATCAGCTTCCCATTTTCGGTAATGTAGTGGCCGTGCGGCGATGTATGCGGCCCTGTATTGATCGCACTCAATACAGAAGGTCTTGCCCCAGCAGAAAGTTTAACAACCGATTCTCCAGCATTAATCGCTACGTAAAGTAAATCGTCGGTGGGTCGTGTGAGCACATGGGAGGGCGATTCACCAACATCGACCGTGCTCAATACTTTACCCGTCTCCCGGTCGAAAGTGGTTAGCCTTTTGTCAAACCATTCGGTCTGATAGATATTTTTATATTGACTATCCGTCCACATATTATGAGGGTGGTTCATGTTGATATCCACGCCTTTGACCTTTTTCTTGATTGACCAGGTGGCTGCATCTACCTGTGTCGCCGAACCTGGCTTAGTCTTTCCGTCGATTATCTCAAATTGAGTATCCACCCATACTTCGCCTATTCCTGGGGTTGCAGGATTGAACGCTTTATTGGCCGCAGTAAAACTAAGTGCTGATAAACTGATCGTGTTCCCAGCAATATTTAGTGGAATATCCGGGAATGCCACATTCCAAATAGGTTTGGAATAATCACGCCACAATGCGGGCGTGGTTGCTATAAAATAGGTTCGAAGCAGCTTCTTTGCGATGTCGCTCGTTGTTGGCACTTTGACACCAGTGACCAATTGCATTTCATAACCGATGTCCAAGCCTTCCGTCTTCGGATCATCAACCACTACGGCACCGAACACATACGGATGCACCTTACAAGTAAACACGTATAAGCCAGGTTGATCAAAAGCGGTGGTAACGCTGACACTTGATGGTTTTTCCTGGTCAACAGGAAAACCAGAAGCATTCGACGGCCACAACAGGCTTGTAATGGTATGTTCCGTTCGTGTCTCCGCCGTCATCTTCAGCATGACCGCTTGGCCCAGTTTAATCACTACCAGGGAATCGCCATCAACCGGATCTTTGAACCAATGACCCGGTTCGTCCGTTATTTCTAAGATTGCTGATGGCA
>DTSI01000122.1 GCA_012965425.1 Methylococcaceae bacterium | reverse complement strand
GATTGGAATGTATTTTGATGCTGAACTAATTAGTGAAGTGGATGTGAACTTAGGCACACCGTAGACCTCTACTATCGCATTTAAATCTTTACGTATTTTTTCAACCAGCAAATCAAAATCCCCATCACCTGATGCTAACACGACCACATCTGCATCTTTGGCGTACTCTATAGCGTCGAGAGTTATGCCCACATCCCAATCGCCTTTTGCTGACCCATCAACCCTTTGGATAAATGGCTTAAGTTTTACCTCAAAACCGATCGCTCTAAGTATATTTTGAAACTGTCTTTGTTTTTCATCATTGCGATCGATGGCGTAAGCAATCGCTTTTATTACCTTCCTATTTGAAGTGGCTTTCGCCCAAAACTTATTGTAATCAAAATTACAAGCATAAGATTGCTTTGTCGTGTAATAAATATTCTGCACATCAACGAGTACAACTAATTTTTCCATAGACTGGGTAGCTCGAGTTCCTAGCGTTAAGTTAATTTGCGCCACTTTTTGGCGTCAAATTGAACACCTTGTTATCGGGCAACAGGTAATACTCTGAATCTTCGTGATAGGTATAGTATGTGCTAATAATAGACATTAATGCACATAGCGACCAGCTAATCCTATCAATTGATCGCCCATAAGACCATACTGATATTGTTACGCATCGACTTGGCCGCTTGAATGGAGGGCGTTGCGTAACCACAGTCCATAGGTTGGCTTAGACTGACTTTAGGTTTAAGAGGTTACCTCAAGAGGAGAGTATCATGAGTAAAGGACAAGACAGTAAAAAGAATGTCAAAAAGAAACCGCTTTTAACGGCAAAAGAGAAGAAAGCTGCAAAGGCAGCCAAGAAATCCACAGCCAATGTTTTAGGTAATTAAGCACGGGACGGCCATCGAGTTTTTTCGATGGCCTTTATTTTGTGAGTCAAAATAGCGCCAAAATCACTTTAGTCAAATAGCAATACCCACCAAGGCAATAGACGGAATCAGCAACAAAGTGGCATTTCCTTGTTAAGGGAAAAAGGGCTACTGAATTCGGAACGTGGAGTATGCTTGCTTCGGGCGCCAGCGGACTTTAAGCCGCCCTATAACGTTTGAGCTAACTTGATCGGTGCGTTTTATGCGCCGGTCAAGTTAAGCGGCTGGTTATGTGTTTTTTACTAAATTGCTACAACTTTGTTAGCACAAGGACCTTTCTGGCCTTGGCCTACTTCATATTCTACCGCTTGGCCGTCATTAAGAGATGCATAATCTCTACCACTTTGAATTTCTGAATGATGAACAAGGTACCAAGCTGGCTAACGTTACCGTGCAGCGCGATGATGTACTTTTAAACATAACAGGTGCATCTGTGGCACGGTGCTGTGTTGTAGGAAGTGATATTTTGCCCGCTCGTGTAAATTAACACGTTTGCATTATTCGAGTTAAAGAGAATACTGTTATGCCTAAGCTATTGGCATACGGATTAGTTTCTAAACCTTGTAAAGTTGAATTATTAGAAGTCGGTGATAGTGAAGGTGCTACTAGACAAGCTATTACAAAAAAACAGATTGGAGACTTTAATTTTTACTATCCTTCAAGCAAAAAAGTTCAAATTGGCTTGATAGAAAAACTAGACAGCATTTCCACACAAACACAAAACTTAGCACTTATCTACGAACAACAGGTTACTCACTATAATGTTCTAAAAGCATCAATCCTCGCACAAGAACTACAAAACGAATCACCATGAACGAAGCTGATACACGCGCAGAACTCATCGACAAACAGCCGAAGGTATTTGGTATCTTGTTGTGTCATGTTAGATGGGTATTTTCTGTCTTGATGAATCTAAAAGTTAACACTAAACAAGCTGTTAGAACAGCAATAGCGGTTCTTCTGGGTTTCTCATCGCTTTTAGTTCGATCCCAGTTATCGCCACTAAATAAGCATCCACGTAAGTTCAATACAGTATTTTAACAATTATTAATCCATAGATTACCGGTATATTTTACGGCTATTTAGGTTCATTAGACTTCGAAATATCATCCATCTTTTTTTATGTTATATTTGACCTTATATGAGTTACTCTCAAAGGTGTTACCATCAGGATGTCGACAGCAATCACGATCAAAACCTGTACACCCAAGGAAAAAGCCTACAAATTAACCGATGGCGGCGGGTTGTATTAGCTTGTCAGTCCGAGTGGTGGCAACTGGTGGCGTTTTGACTATCGTTTCCAAAGTAAGCGCAAACCCCTTTCCATGACTGTTTACCCCGCCATTCGCTTAAAAGATGCCCGAGATCGTCGAGATGAGTCCAAAATTATTTGACCACTACAGGAAGAAAGAAGAAGTGACTATTGGCAAACATTTATTGATTGAATGCAAAGGCAGGCAGGCTTTTTTGAAAGAGAAAGAACTGAGGGCCTTGATGGAGGAGGCCGCAGCTGTTGCTGGTGCCACGGTTCTAGCACATCATTTTCATAGTTTTGGTGAGGGCTGTGGGCTAACTGGGGTTCTAGTGTTGTCAGAGTCTCATATGACGGTTCACCAGTGGCCGGAAAAAGGATATGCGGCCTTCGATGTTTTTATGTGTGGTGATGCTCAGCCAGAGCTGTCAGCCAAATATATAGCAGAGAGCTTTAGTGATTCAATTGTGGAGGTGCGGTCTCTTGATCGATGCCTACCTTTTGAGTCGTAATTTTTCGTAATGAGAATATTAACCCTATAAGGAAAAGTATAAATGAATAAGTTGAAACTTATTTTTACTGTTCTCCTGATACAGCTCTTGATTGTAGGCTGTAGCTCTGAGCAGGAAAAGCGTGAAAAGCGATTAAATGAGTTTGCCAGGACGACAGAACGAAACCTGAGTCGCCTTGAGGGGCATATCAAGGCAGGGAACATTCCTAACTCAGCAATTCTTGCAATGTATGCCTCTCAAGTAGCAATGCACAAACCTGAATTATCCGATTTGATAGATCAACTAGCCAAAGACTCGACTACTGAAGGACCGATATTCCAAGGCTTGAAATTACGCTTAACCGATGCTATTTCGGACATTCCTGCTTCAGACCAAGGTGATATTGAGCGCTACAAAGAAGTAAACAACGAATTTGTAGCAATCAATAATGCAGCGAAATCACATTTGTATGGCCAGATGCTAGCTGACCCAATCAATGTGTTAGCTGATTTATCTGATGGAAGGCTTCCTCGTATAGATGCCTTAAGCAAAACAGCCGAAGAAAGGATTGATGGGGTTAGTGACTCAGGAGCCGGAGCACAGCTAGTGGGTAACCCGCACTATGGGTCATGGCGAACTAATAGTAGTGGTAATAGCTTATGGGCTTGGTATGGCCAGTATGCTTTCTTCTCAAGCATGATGAACAGGTCTTATTATTACGATAGTTGGAGTAGACGACGAGGGTATAGTTATTACCACGATTACGGACGCTCAACATACACTTCACCTCGACAGAAGAAGTCTCAATCTTCTCTCGAAACGCAAACAAAGAAAAAGTTCGCGAGGCAGGGTAAGAAATTTCAAAGTGCTTATGCCAAGAAGCGTGCTACAACAACGAAAATTTCCTCGCAGAGATCAAGCAAACCTAATGCGGGCTCTTCATCAACAGCGGGTTATAGTAAGACGAAAACACCAAGCTCATACAAGACGGCTAGTAAAAGCGTCTACAGTAATTCACGCAGTACGGGCTATACCTCATCGCGCAGTTCATTTGGCGGAAAATAGGGAACAAATATATGTTATATCAAATAGAACCTTGGATGCTTGTTGTCCTAACTATCAATATGCTTGTTGCTGTCGCTAGCATCGCAAGTTTCCGCTACTTGCTAGGTTTACTTGCTGGCGTCAATACGACTGACGAACTCTCAAAGAAAGATAACTATGCCTTTGGTACTGTTTTTGCAGGTGGTGCTATTGCGCTTGGCCTAGTACTTTCTGCAGCAGTAAAAGGAGATGCTGATGCATCATACATTCAAGAAGTCATTAATATCTTAACGTATGCTTTTGCAGGTGTCGTTCTTTTGAAAATAGGCGCTCAGATTAATGAGTTTGTTATTTTTCATAAATTCTCATTGAAGAATGAGATTCATAATGAAAACAAGGCAATCGGTATAGTGCAAGCCGCTAATTTCGTGGCACTGGGTATTATCATTAATGCCATTATGGGGTGGGTTGATGCGGAAGACTGGACCGGCTTAACAGCCGCTGCAACTGCTTTCTTTTCTACTCAGGTCGTTTTGCTTGCCGTTACTCGAGCTAGAGCATTTATCTATTCACGCCGTCACCCTGGGGAATTTCTTCAGCTTGCGTTAAAGGGTGGTAATCAAGCATTAGCTATTCGCTATGCGGGCCACTTATTAGGATCTGCGTTAGCGTTCAGTGCAGCTGGTTCTATGGTTGAGTATATTCATGCTACGCCATTTATGTCGGCCGTATGGTGGTCAGCTGTATCGGTATGCTTATCCTTTATCACAACGTTCTTTTCGTTTATTGCGCGTAAAGCAATCCTTCACAATATTGATGTTGTCGAGGAGGTAGACAACCAGCAGAACAGCGGGATTGCATTAGTTGAAGCTGCTATTTTCATTGTTATTGGTTTATTAATTATTAGTGTGTTGGCGTAATCATATGACTGCATCAACTTTCAGTCTGAAACAAAAGCTATTCATTCATGATGCTTTGCTAATAACCATTATGGGTACGTTAGCAGCATGCGGATTAATTTATGAATACTTAATGGCCCATTACGCAGGTCGGGTGCTTGGCGCGATGGAGTCAACCATCTATGCCATGATAGGTATTATGATTGTTTCTATGGGGGTTGGTGCATTTATCGCGAAATGGGTTAAGTGCCCATTCAATGGTTTTGTCTGGCTGGAGTGGGCGATCGGGTTTGCGGGTGCCACCTCAATCATTCTCATTTCATTAAGCTTCTCACTGTCTTATACGTTACCCACGTACTTACAAGATATTTATGGCTTACACCCAACAATTACGACTGATGGGGAGTTTATTCGTGGACTCACAAGATTTACCAACGTCCTGCCTTTTCTAGCAGGAGGGTTACTCGGGTTAATGATAGGTATGGAGATACCCTTGATCGCCCGAATTCGTGAAGATTTACACGGCGAACACTTGGAGCACAATATTGGCACCATTTATGGTGCTGATTATATTGGGGCTGGGGTAGGTGCGGCTATATGGGTTCTCGTCTGTTTAAAATTGCCCATTATCACCGCTGCGGTTGCTACATCGCTAGTTAATTCCATCGTAGGGATCGTCTTTATTATTATCTATAAAGAGCGATTAAAGTCGGTCGGTAAATTGTTTATCGCTCACTTTGTATTGCTAGGTATTATTACATCATTGGCATTAGGTGGTGCGAGCTGGATGGAAAATATGCAAGCAACGCTGTTCAAAGATACGGTAATACATACGAAGATCACTCCATATCAGCATTTGACAGTAACTGAACGGTATATAGGGAAGGGCTTGCCTAAAATTACAAGCCTATATATCAATGGGAGGCTTCAATTCTCAAGCAATGATGAGGAAATTTATCACAGCTACCTAACCTATCCAGCCCTTACAGCTTCTGCACGGCAAGACCATGTGTTGGTTATCGGTGGCGGAGACGGTTTAGCTGTAAGAGATATTTTACAATGGAACCCTCTGACGGTAACGTTAATTGATCTCGATAAAGAAATGATTTCTATGTTCAGAGGTGAAGATCAGGATATGCCAATCGATCTAGCGCAGCGTATTCTGGCAATGAATAATAGTGCTTTCAGAGACCCTAGAGTTTCTATTGTTATTGGTGATGCGTTTGTAGAGGTGGAAAAACTTCTTAGCGAACAAAAGCGTTTTGACACGATTATTGTGGACTTGCCTGACCCAAGTCACCCAGACATCAATAAGGTTTACAGTAATTTCTTCTATAGTCGCCTTAAAGATTTACTTTCAGGTGATGGAGCCATGGTCGTGCAATCTACTTCACCTTACCACTCCCAAAAAGCGTTTATTTCTGTTGGTAAAACAGTAGAAGATGCAGGATTTGTTACTGAGCAATACCATACCAATGTGCCAACATTTGGTGAGTGGGGTTGGACTATTGCTACTAAAATTGGCAAGTCTCCCAAAGAGCGGTTGGCGTCTTCTGAGCGTAACGCCTCTATAGAAAGTAATCTAACCAAAGAACAAATGATGGCGGCTTTTGTCTTTCCAACCAATTTCTATGCCGAAAAGAGCAAAATAGCAGTTAATTATTTAGGTTCTCATGCTACCTACCAATACCACCAAGAGGCATGGGGAAAGCATGAAGGTGTTTTTTACACAAAGCGCAGCAAATAAGTTGCCAAAAGCCATAATATGGCATATATTATTAACTCAACGCCATAATATGGCGCATGGAAACCATAAAGGAGCCTGAAATGCTTGCAGATTTAATGCATAAGCTAAACGAGCAAACGACTGCCGAGGGAACTACTTTCCAAGCGGTTCTTTCCGAGTCTGGCGTGTTGGAGGTAGTTTGTTCGAACAATGACGAATTCTCGATTCACCTGGTCGAAACCGACACTCAATTATTGGCCGTTACTCAGCTATTCAAAGTAAGTGATGTTAAGCCTGAGAAAATCGCCGCACTTAACGTTGAAATGTTACAAATGAGCCCAGCCGTTCCATTAAGCTCTGTGGGTTTGCAGGGTGACATGTATATATTATTCGGCGCAATGTCGCTTAGCACTTCAGTCGAGAATATAGTTCACGAGTTAGAGGTACAAGCTGAAAACACGATTGAAGTATTGGAAGAAATTCAAGAACAAGATCTATTAGTTTAAACGGGGTAAAAAGATGAGTATTTTAAAAAGTATCATGACCGCTATTCGGGGCGGTGTTAGTGAAGTGGGTGAAGCCGTTGTTGATGCAAATGCAGTCAGAATTCTTGAGCAAGAAATTCGTGAGGCGGGTGAAGCATTGGCAAAAGCGAAGACGTCGTTGACTAGCATGAAGGGTAATGAAATAAGCCTTAATCGCATGGTTAATACGCTAAACGAAGATATTGTCAGTCTTGAATCAAAAGTGATGGCCTGTTTGGAAAAAGGCGAGGAAGCATTAGCCACTGAAGTTGCTGAACGTATTGCTGAAAAAGAGAGTGAGCGAAACGAGCTTAAAACTGAATATGACACGGCAAAAGTAAACGTCAATAAAGTCAACAAAATGATTAAAGGTTACGAAAAGAAAATTCAGAAAAATAAGCGTGATCTGGATAAGGTGAAAACTGTAGAGCAGCTTCAAAAAGCGACATCGGCAATTTCATCTAACATTTCTGCCTCGGGTAGTGCCGACAACAAAATTTCTGCTGCGCTTGAGAGGGTTAAAGCTAAGCAACAAAAGTTTGAAGACAACCTTGAAGCGGGTGACTGGATGGAAACCCAAGGGGATGATCTTGAGGCTCGCCTAGCTGACGCTGGCATTGGTGAAAACTCCGCTTCTGCAAAAAGCGTTCTTGCTCGTCTTAAGAGCCAGAAACAAGAAGCATAATCATAGTTGTGTCAGAGTGCGTCTACGGGTGCACTTTTGTTACGAGGTTCAAATGTTTAAAAAACTATTCAAGGCTTATAAAAGAAAAGAACAGGATACAGGGCCTGCAAGAGTTATCTCTTCGCCTGATCAACTGAATGTAAACGACATTGTCGTCTTTAAGTATCGCACTGAGTTACCAAAATCTCTAAGAGAACAATCCTTAACGGTTGTTTCAGTATGTGGTTATGAATATGAGTCCGGTGTAAATAAAGAAATTTCTTTAAAGGATCAGCACGGCAACATCATCTACATGTCTTTTGAGAATGAAGACGGCGAGCAGACTATTTGTTTGTCCTTAAAAATTCCACGTGAAAAGGTTTTAACTCTCTTTAATGAAGATGTTTTTTCCGATTTATTTGAAGATGTCCAAGTCGAGTTAGATGTCCAGCAAGACGTCCCTGAATATGAGGGGTGGTATGCGCCCAAGTACATTCAGATAATAAAAAATGCAACAGCGTATTTCTACGATCGTGATCCTGGAAAAGAAAATCTTACAGAAGCTAATGATGGTAAAGAACTTAGCTATCACGAATGTGAAAGTCCGGATGAGAACTTCGGTGTCAATGTTGAAGTATGGGCTGATGGTGATACTGATGTGTTTTTACAGGTTTATATTGATGGCGGAGCTATAGAAGAAATGCACCCACATGCCTAAAGATAGCGAGGGAAAATGGGGTCTTGAGAAAGCGGCATTAAAGAAAATTCAGCTCCACTTCTCTTTTCAAGCGGCTCGAAATGACCAGATTCAGCATGATGCAATTGATTACGGTATTAAGCCCAGCGATATGATTCGTAAGATTGTTGGATTGCCTTTCAAGAAAATTCAACGGCCACGCATTGGTTTGTCTATCGATGATACAGACTTGAAATTCCTTGCGGAAAAGTATGGCCTTAATCCTAGTGACGAGGCAGAGATAAAACGCAGAGTGACGGAAGAAGTTAATCTACACTGGAGCAGAAAGGAATAATAATGTCAGCGATGCAACGACCTATATTTTGGTCGTACTGGAAAAAAAGAAAATACCTTAAATTCACTAAGCACCAAGAAACAAGAATGCTTATTCGGTTGGGCAAACTTTTCCTCTTGCTGGCCGGGTTGATCGCCGTTCATGCTTCAGCAATGGTTTATTTCGAGGGGTTTAGTCCTGGCGAT
This sequence comes from Methylococcaceae bacterium, assembly GCA_012965425.1. GTDB lineage: Bacteria > Pseudomonadota > Gammaproteobacteria > Methylococcales > Methylomonadaceae > OPU3-GD-OMZ. The sequence continues at coordinate 44,732 of DTSI01000122.1, read as the reverse complement.
GCACTCTGGTTGTCTATTACTACGGCTACAACAGTTGGCTATGGTGATCTTTCTGCCGGTACCTGGCAGGGGCGTTTAATCACAGTAATCTGTATTTATTTTTTCGCGATCTCGGTACTCGCAGAACTTGCAGCTGAGTTTATTGAGAGCAGAGCACAAACATTAGAAGCGAAACGAAATGGCAAATGGAGATGGAAAATGAAAGACCACATACTTATCGTGAACACCCCAGACGAAGACACTGAAGCATATCTTAGTCGCTTTATTTCACAGATAAGACAAACGCCAGAGCTGAAAGATTTACCGATTCAATTGCTAACACGAAAATATTCTGATGGTCTTCCTAGTAAAATAACTGAGTTCGGCGTCGTTCATTATGACGGTAAGAGTGAAAGCAATGAATGTCTTAATGCTGTAAATGTGGCGGAAGCGCAATATATTATTGTTCTGGCAAAGCGACCCCAAGATGAGATTTCTGATAGCTTAACTTTTGATGTTCTGACTCGAATCAAAGAAATTGGCACCCAAGCGATCATTGCGGCTGAGAGCGTTGATGATTTAAATCGTAACAGAATGTTAGTCGCAGGTGCTAAAACTGTAATGAGGCCTATCAGGGCTTATCCAGAACTTCTCGTTCGTGCTATCGTGGCTCCTGGTACTGAAACGGTTATGGAGAACTTATTCTATCACTCAGGAGATCACTTAGCACGATTGGATGTGGTCTTCACGGAGAAACGATGGAAAGACATTATCTTTGTATCTGTTGAAAATAACTACGGTCTTCCTTTAGCTTATATTGGGTCAGATGGGATTGTTACCAACCCTAACCCTAATGAAGTGTGTAGCGGAACAAGCATTATATGCATGGTAAAAGAGGGTGTGCATATATGCGTAAATGACGCAAGTAATAAGCTTAACTCTACCGCCTGAATATGAATTTTGATACGGAATGAGCCGTTGCAAAGCTCCTAAAGGAACAGTCATTATTAGGAGATTGATGTATAAAGAATAACTTGGTTTTTTCTTATAGCGAGGCTTGTCTGTTTTTTATACAGTGGAGCTAAGTTAGGTCAAAGCTAATCCGTTCTATTTCCGTTTGCAATCGTGTGGATCCTAGGCCGCCTGAGTAGAGGTATAACGAGATGCTTTGCTTTTTGTGACCCATGAGTTGGCTTATCGTTGATTCGGGTACTCCTGCGTTCTCAAGGACTGTAGCGAAGGTTCTGCGGAGGCTACGGATTTAAAGTTCAATTTGTTTATTTGCTAATTAAAGGCAGGGATGATTTAAATGTTCTGATAGTGTTACCAGCGTGCGTAATGATCTCACGGTCATTGGTTTAAATTAAGATAAGTAATTAGCTCAATCTTGCATCACAACGCTACGTTTTTCGAAGAGGTCGCCGCGTCGGTATGCTGCTTTAGTTTTATTCTCTATCGTATGGGCCAATGCCATTTCGGCAACATCTCGAGGAAAACTGGATCGGAATCCGTGTGGAACGTATTTACCTTTATCACCGTTTGCACCATACCCTTTGTCGCGCATTAGCTTCAGTAATGCCATATTGGATAACGGTCGACTTTGCCGGGATCCGGGAAAGACATAGGGGTTACCGGCGCTATGATCAATAGAATTAAAAATAGCGATAGCGGCATCTGATAGAGGGATTCGGTGTTCGCGTTTAGTTTTTGTTCGTTCAGCCGGTATAGTCCAGATGGCAGCGGTCAGGTCGACTTCGGACCATTCGGCTTGCAAGACCTCACTGGTCCGTGTGGCAGTTAGTATAAGAAGTCGTAAGGCCAGTGCAGAGATATTTTCAGTCGATAGTTCAGCCATAAAGCCCGGGAGTGCGGTATAAGGCATTGCAGGGTGGTGGACAACGGTTTTAACCCGAGAAGGTTTCGGTAATAATTTATCTAAGTGACCACGCCACCGAGCGGGATTTGATTGGTCACGGTATTTGCGCGCTGCGGCAAAATCTAGGATATTCTCCATGCGTCCTTGGATACGTTTAGCCGTTTCCGTTTTGGTGTTCCATATAGGTTTAAGGATTTGTAAGATATCATCGGTCGTAATAGTATCAACTGTTTTTGATCCAATGACAGGAACCACATAAGTTTTAATCGTTCGAACCCATTGGCGGCCGTGTTTAGCGTTTTTCCATCCCTTGCGATGTGCGCGGATATGTTGGGCGGCGCAAGTGGTAAAGGTTGGTATTTTTATGGATTTTGCATTTCGTGCCTCAATGGGGTCGATCCCGGATGCTACAAGTTGTCGACATTCAGCGGCTTTGACACGTGCTGCAGATAAACCGACATCGGGATAGCTTCCTAGGCCCATTTCACGCCGCCTACCATTAAGCGTATAGCGTAGAACCCATTTCTTAGCTTTTGTTTTGGTAACGATAATACGAAGACCGCCGCCGTCCTCATATTTTCCAGTAGCTGCAGTTGGTATAAACCGTGAATTGAGTTTATGAATGGCCATAAGTAACGCTCCGTGTTATTTCAGTATGTCAGGGACGAAACTAGTCCCCCAATTAGCCCCCCAATCGACTTAGATTATAGCATATAACGTTGGGCGCTACTAAACTATAAAGTGTTGTTTTTTAAGGTGCTTTAAGACTGCATTGGATGGTATTGAGCGCTCTATTGGCGGACTCTCTCTCCGCCATTTTAAAAAATAAAGTTTTTTTCAGTCAAACCAAAAACTGAAAATCACTCCTGCTGCTTCCTTAGCCGGGCTGAACAAAAAAACGACGCTTTGTCATATCGACTAATCGCAAAACATGCGGTGCCCCATAAATCGCAGCGGCATCAATCAAACAATACAAGGCCGCAACACCACTGGGTGGATTTCCACCGGGCCAGCCAAACAACGGATCCAACTCAGCCCAATACCAAACACCGTAAGCCGTGCCAATCAGCTCCAGCCATGTGGTAATAAAAAAAGCACCTAAATACAGTAAGGGCGAACGCCCTTTAAACATAAACACAAAAAAGACACAGTACAACAGTGCACCAGCCACATCCCCTCTTTCTGCCAACGTAATACCCCACAAAGACCAAAGACCACAACTGACTAACACTAAGTAAGTGATTTCTTTTGCATAACGTAAAAACAACCCGGAGCGCGCCATGGCCACAGAACTCAAATAAACCATTCCATGTCCTGGCGGCACATACGCGGGCACATTTTCAAAACGATAGGTATACCCGCCTAAATAAATGGATGCAATATGCTCACCAATGGTTGCAAAAATAATCGCCACAACAATTTGAGCTCTAATATTTGCATTTTCACCTTTAAGTAAGCAAATCAAGAAAAACCAAGCGAGCGCACCTAATTTATACTGCCACACCAAATCACCGTCGGCATCAGAAGGTAAACTCAACGCCACACAGACAAAGGTGAAGACAATAATAAAATAATCGCGAAACCGGTGTTCCGGTTTAACCGAGCCTAATGAAAAATTTGACCATAACATTTGACCATTTTACATTAAAAACCCCTACAGTTCTTCAAGGCTTTATCTTAAGGCATCTTCCTAAAGTGGCCCTACTACATTAAAAACAGGCCGAATCTCAAAACACCCCCCAGTATCAAACACTATTTTTTGCTAGACTGACCCACTTAAATTAACTAAAAGACAACCACTATGAAATTCCTAACAACGGCTTTGCTGTTTTTATCGTCCTTCACGACTGTGCTTGCCCAAGTAATTTCTATTCCTGACGGTATTCAGCCGCCAGCCGGTCATACGCAACTCATAACTACGCATGCTAAGGGTGCTCAAATTTACCAATGTATGCTGCTAGACAATCAATATCGCTGGCACTTAACCGGCCCGGATGCAACGCTGTTCAACGAACAAGGCGCTATTGTAGGCAGCCACTCTACCGGGCCGCAATGGAAGTACCGTGATGGTAGCGTCGTGACCGGTCGCTTAGTTAAAAAAACCAATGCCACGCATAAAACGGCGGCACCTTGGTTGCTCGTTCAAGGCTTAGCACACAGCGGCACCGGACTCTTTGCCACGGTTAGTTTTATTAATCGAATTAACACACAAGGTGGAGTGAAACCTAACATCCCCTGCAATAGTAATCACTTAGGGAGCGAGCAGGCTGTCCCCTATCAAGCTGATTACCGCTTTTATTCAAAACAAACCGAATAAACACAACCGACAAGAAAACCCGCATCAAACTAACCGCTTACTTTCTCAATGGTCCTTTGTTTGTTCGTTTTGCACGGTCATTAATTCAAGCGCATCCCAGCGGGCGTAACTCTCTTCGAGTTCTGCTTCTAAATCCTCTAGAGCCTGTAATGTTTGAGCAACCAGACTATGGTCCTGCTGATAAAAGGTTGGAGCATTAATCTGAGCATTCAGCTCAGCCTGTCTTTCTTCCAACTGCTCGATGGCCTCCGGCAATTGCTCTAACTCTCTTTGGTCTTTATATGATAATTTTTTCTTTTTTACGCTCTTCGGTTTTTCTTTTAAACTTTTTTTATCAGACTTAACCGGTTCGGCAAGTTCAGTTTTATACCGTTGCCAATCGGCATAACCGCCCACGTATTCATTCACCTGCCCCGGGCCTTCAAACACCATCACACTGGTAACCACATTGTCTAGAAATAACCGGTCGTGACTGACCAATAACAAGGTTCCCTCATAGTTCACGAGTAAATCTTCCAGCAATTCTAATGTTTCTAAATCAAGATCATTAGTCGGCTCATCCATCACCAGTAAATTAGCCGGCTGGGTAAATAAACGCGCCAATAACAAGCGATTCTTTTCCCCACCCGAAAGACTTCTGATCGGCGATCGCGCCCGATTCGACGCAAAAAGGAAATCATTCAGATAAGACATCACATGGCGTTTATTACTCCCTATCATGACATGGTCATTACCACCAGCAACCGCATCTGCCACGGTCATATTCGGATCTAACTGATCACGCAACTGGTCAAAGTAGGCGACCTGCAATTTGGTTCCGTGCTCTATTTTTCCCTGATCCGGTTCAATCTGCTTTAACAATAGCTGTAAAAACGTTGTTTTTCCAGCCCCATTTGGACCAATTAATCCTATCTTATCGCCGCGTTGAATAACCGTTGAGAAATTTGAAATAATCGGCTTATCCGGATAAGTAAAATAAATGTTATCAGCGACAATAACTTTTTTACCCGAATTTTCAGAGCGCTCCACCCCCAGTTTAACGCTGCCTTGCTGAACCCGTCGTTGACTCCGCTCTTGGCGCAATTTATTCAGGGCCCGAACACGTCCTTCATTGCGTGTGCGACGGGCCTTAATGCCTTGTCGAATCCAGACTTCTTCTTGTGCTAACTTCTTATCGAACAAGGCATTCTGCGTTGCTTCTTCTTCTAACGCCGCCGCTTTTCGCTTTAGGTAATCCTGATAATCACCGGGCCATGAAACCAGTTGCCCCCGGTCTAAGTCAACAATTCGTGTGGCTAGCTTTTGTAAAAAAAACCGGTCGTGCGTTACAAATAAGATAGCCCCACTAAAATTCAACAATTGTTCTTCCAGCCAGGCAATACTGTCTAAATCAAGGTGGTTAGTGGGTTCATCTAACAGTAAGACTTCAGGGTCTATCACTAAGGCCCTTGCCAGTGCAACACGGCGCTTCCAGCCGCCCGATAATTCCCCAATTTTATCATCGGCAGGTAATTGCAAACGACTTAAAATATTTTCTACCCGTTGCTGTAATTGCCAACCGTGATGCGCTTCTAATTTTTGCTGCAAAACCCCTAATTCATTTAAGGCTGCCTCGTCTTGCATTTCCATGGATGCTGATAAGGCGTGGTAACGCATAATCCATTGCCCGACTTCCCCTAAACCCTCGGCGACAGCATCATAAATTGTCTGCTCACTGGCTAAAGTCGCCTCCTGCTCTAGACGTGCTAACCGTAACTCCGGTTTTAACCATAATTCGCCTTGATCCAGATGAATTTCACCCCCGATGATTTTCATCAAGGTTGATTTACCTTCACCGTTACGTCCTAACAGGCCAACCCGTTCTCCCTTAGTCAATTGAAATTCTGCATTATCCAGTAAGGCATGGGTACCGAAAGCAATCATTGCTTTTTTAAGTCTGACCAAAGGCATATTAGTTATTTTCCTGTAAAAAAATTCTGAGCCGATCAAATGCTTTTAAGGCACTCTGGCGCTGTTGTCGCCGCAAGGATCCGCCGACCTGATCGATAAAACTGATCGCCGTTGTCGCTGTGACCAGTGCGGTATAAATAGTCCCCCTCGCAGGGGAACCGTCTATTTTATTATTAAAACACAACTGCGCCAACCCATAGTCTGACTTTGCTTTGCGCCTGACAACCTCAGCACTGTTCTGTGCGAGTTGGCACCATGCTTTATCGCTATTTTTCGCTAAGTAATCCATACCTATGAAACGGGCTAACTGTATTAAATCTTGACAATAAACCGCTGACAACAACCATGGCTTTCCCAAACATTGACTGGCTATTTCCCCCTGTGTCAAAGTTTCAAGAACCGCTAAGGTCAGCCCTTTATTGATTAATTGCTCTCCGACCACATCGTAAACAGTTTGCTGATAGGAACGATCATCGGTCACTGAAAAAACACTCGCACCCAATTGGTTTTTAAAATCAGCAATTAATCCTTGCGCACGACCCTGTGGAAAATCAGCGTCAAATAACAATTTAATCTGATTGCCTTCAGGCGCCGTTAAAAACCCTAAGCGCACCCCGTTAGGAATAGCAATCGATTGGATCCTATCTTGTAAATCAGACTCCCCCAAGCCTAAGGTCTTAATAATAACCAATGATTTTAGCCGTTCCGGAAAGCGTTGTAAAAAGACCGGCCGAATCGCATTATTAAAGAGTTGTTTCATTTCATACGGCACTCCCGGCATAAAGCCAAACCAACACCCCGTATGCTCCAAAGAAAAACCCGGCGCGGTTCCACACAGATTATCTAATCGTGTGGCGGTTGTCGGTAGCAAGGCCTGCTTACGATTCGATGCTGGCATCGGTTGACCGCGGTGTTCGAAAAAACCTTCAATTTGCGCTAACGCCGTTGTATCGAGTTTTAACGGTAGAGCAAATGCCTCAGCAACCGCTTCTGCAGTTAAATCATCGACCGTTGGTCCTAACCCCCCGGTACAGAGACAGCCATCGGCACGCACAGCGATTTCTTTTAATACCGCGACCAAGTCGCCCTTATCATCCCCTACCGTGGTGTGACGGGTGATTGTTAATCCCATACGAACCAATTCGTCCGACAACCAACTGGCATTGGTATCAACAACTTGTCCTGTTAGCAACTCTTCGCCTTGCGATAAAATTTCAATTTTAATCATTTAACTTAACACTCCATACCACAGTGGCAAGGTCAGTAAACTTAAAACCGTCGTAACCGTTACCGCCATGGCATAAAGCGGCGCGTCCAAGCCATAACGGTCACACAAGACTAAACAAAGCACACCGCTGGGCATTGCCATCTCAAGCACGGCCGCCACCTTAACGCCCGGGTCCAACACCAACCACCCTGCCAGTCCCAAGGCAACCAGTGGCATCAGCGCCAATTTAACTCCGACCACTGGCCACAGCAACGACAACGCGCGACGCCGAAATGACTGCCAGTCCAGAGCCATCCCTAAAGCAATTAACATTAACGGAATAACGCCGTCAGACAATCGTTGCAGCGTTCCGTGAACAAATTCAGGCTGACTAATCTGCGCTGTATTTAAGACTAAAGCAACACCTGCAGCCCAAAAAGGCGGCGTATTAATAACCGCTCCGTTTATTTTCTCAACTCCGTTATCCGCACTGCCATAATAACGCGCAATCATAATTCCTACGGTGTACAAGAGAGGCTGCCCTGAAAACAAATCCATCTGAATTGCCACTGACCGCGCCCAATCCCCTAGCACCTGTTCTAAAACCGGTAAACCTAAATAAGTGACATTCGGAAAGGCCGTAACTAAAATTAAGGCACCTTTTTGCGCGCGCGTTATATTAAACCTCGATAACCATAAGCCAATAACGCCCATACCGACAACAATCGACACACTGCCAACGGCAATGACTTTAACAGATTGCCAACCGATGTCTGCCTGCCACATCACCTCAATGATCATCGCCGGCAATAACAAGTAATAAACCAATGAGGTTAAAACCATTCGAACCGTACTGATTTCGATGTGTGCCGGCTTAAAATAACGCCACGCGGCTCCACAAGCAATCAATAAGGTCATTTGAATGAGGGTTTGAACCATGGCTTTTCAACACGTTAAAAAATCGTAATCGCATTCTACCATTCACCAACGTTTTAAGTTGCGGTAAGATATGAGCCTTTCTCGTTACTGACTACATCGTTATGAATCAATCTTTACTGTCTACTAAACCCATCCGCCCTGAAGAACGTTTAATTATGGCGCTCGATGTCTCGAGCATCACCGAAGCACAAGCACTGGTCGAAGAACTGGGCGACTCGGTTATTTTTTACAAAGTGGGCATGGAACTTTTTATGTCGGGGGATTACTTTGGCTTTATCGAATGGCTCAAAGAACGAGATAAAAAAATCTTTGTTGATTTAAAATTCTTCGATGTGCCCGCAACCGTTGGCCGCGCGATTAAGGCCTTAAGTCAACGCGGCGTTGATCTGGCAACCATTCACGGTAACGACGCTATTATGGAAGCCGCCGCCCGTAACAAAGGCGACCTTAAGGTCTTAGCCGTTACGGCTCTGACCAGCCTTGACCGTGGTGATTTAGATGATTTAGGATTTCAGTGTGATATTAAAGACCTCGTGCTCTCAAGAGCACGCCGGGCCTTAGCAATCGGTTGCGATGGTATTGTGTCATCCGGCCTTGAAGCACCGATGATCCGAGGAGAAATTGACCACCGATTACTGGTGATTACCCCCGGCATTCGACCGGTTGATAACCGGGAGGAAGATGATCAAAAACGGGTCGTCAGTGTTGAACAAGCCTTTCAAAATGGCGCCGACTACATTGTCGTGGGCCGGCCGATTCGTGATGCGGAAAGTCCTAGAACCATGGCAGAGAAAATCCAAAACCAAATTGCCAGCCAATTTACTTAAAACTTTTTTAACCCTTATCTTTCAGACATAAAAAAACACCGCAGAAGCGGCGTTTTTTTATTTTAGCCCAAAGGCTTTAACAAGTACTCACCAAGTATACCCTAAAGTAGCATACAAGTTACGACCTGGCATTGCTACGCGGCCATTCTCGCGGTTATGTTGAGCATAACCCCCTAAGTGGTTAAAGCGGTGTTCATCCAGAACATTCTCAATACCCGTCGCGATTACCAGTCCTTTATAGGCCTCATACTGTCCACGAAGATTCAAAACCATATAACCTTTAGTCTTTTGTTCACCGTTATAGCCGGCCACATCACCTTGATCAGCATAAAAAATGCCTTCGACTGAACCTTGCCAACCTGCATTTTCATACGTTAGCTGTGTACGTCCGTTCAACGGTGCCATCCGATAAAGATCTTTATCTCCAGTCGGTGCGTTAACCCGCATACCACGGACATAATTCAAACCTGCATCAGCGCGTACAAAATCTGTAATTTGATAACCGGCTTCTAAATCAACCCCAAATAATTGAGCCTCAGTATTGTTCCATTGAAGATCAGCACCAACCGCCATACCCATCATATTAATCGCTTTACTGGCATCTGAAGCCGCTGTATCCACACCCTGAATATAATCATCTACATAATGGTAGAATACTTGTGGTGAGAAATACGCTTTATCGGTATGCCAATCAAATCCTAAATTAAATTGATAAGCTGTTTCAAGTTCTAACTCTAAATCGCCAATATAAGTATTGCCATCAGCAAAACCACCCGTCGCTTTATTATTAGTGAATAAATATAATTCCTGATAAGTTGGCGCACGATTCTTTCTGGCCAGCCCTACTTCTACATCAAGTGTTGAAGATGCTTGGTAACGTAACAATGCAACCAAATCAACCTCATTAAAATTACGCTTTCTATCTGCGGCATTGAAAGCATTCATATCTGTCATGCCAGTTGCGTTATCAGTAGCGGCTTTATTAGCTGTATTCATGAATCCAGATGCCTGCCCCGCATCAGACCAGGTATGCGTATAACGGGCACCAAGTTCTAGAGAGACATCTTCTGTTACGCTGCCACTCCATTCAGTAAAGACACTATAACGATCTCGTTCTACTTTATTAAACAATAAAGTGTCCATGCCCATTCCCATGCCATTTCCGCCATTCATAGTACTCGTATCATTCATTGTCTGATTAGCATCATGGTTAGACTGATCACCGTCAACACCCACAATTAATTCACCATGACCAAAAGACATCGAAAGCGCCATACTTAAACCACCGGCTTCGACCTTAGTACGATTAAGCATTTCATCCATCATTGTTGAGCCACCACCGCGTAAAATACTATTACTCATCAAATGACGCATTTTTTGGTAGAAAACGTCGGTTTTGAGCGAAACACCATCGCGTAAGTCCCAATTGTGATGCATGTCCCATAGCCCGCCTTTGACATAAGCAATATCCATTGGCAGTGCCGGCGCGCCGGTTGTACCTAAGTCAGTATTACTGTAATTAAGACCAAACTCATGTCCCGCGCGTTGATAACCGTAACCGCCTGAAAAAGCATTGCGATCATACTGAGTATTTTCTTGCGGGGTGCCACCTTTAACCGTGTAATCACCACCTTTTTCTTGCGACCCTGAAAGATGAAGCTTATGATTCTGATTCGCTATTGAGCCCATTAAAGCGCCCACATAACCATCATCAACCGAACTGTATCCCATTGAACCCACACCATGCGTTTCAATGCCCTCGCCTTCGGCAAATTGTCCTTTACGCGATTTGGCATGCATTGATCCCCCTAAGGTTTCAATACCACTGCTCACTGGCGCAATACCACGATGCACCGTTAAACTTTCAGTTAATGCTGCAGGATAATGGCTCAACGGTGGATCCATACTGTTAGGTCCTGCCTCTTTAAGCGCAGCAGCATCTATTGTTGAAGTCACACGATTACCAAACATTCCTCGGTAAACAGCGATACCGGTTAGTGGACCGTTACGGTTAACGTTTGCACCCGGCACGCGCTCTAACAATGACGCGGTATCTTTAAGGCCTGTTGAATCCGGAGCTGTGGTAAAAGCACCTGCACGCATAGCGCTGCCTTCAATAACCAAACTGGGGAGCTGTTCATGTTCGGCAACCGCAGGACCGATTCCAGCACAGATACCCAAAACCAAGGCAGTGGATTTTATTATCGTTTTCATGAATTTCCTTAACTTGTATTTTTACACGACAGGATAGTATCAATTAACCCAACAATTATCAAAAAAATCAGTGCTTTACATTACATTTCACAGACCGTGTTTTGTTCTGTATTTTAGGGAAATTACGTTAAATGACCTATACATCAGTCTTTTTTGTATACAAAAAACAACAAAACCATGAGGTCTCACTGTAAATTGTGTTAAATAACACAATAGTTAAATAAAAGACCGTTTTTATTACACCGCCTATATAGTTTTACGCCAAAAAGTATGATACTTTCCACGCCTTATGATTTTTGAACAACTACTTAACCCACAATTTTGGAATGATCTGCTTTCGCCTTTAGCAAACGCAGTACCCGAACACGGTCATCACTCTCGAACCTTAACTTCTGAATTTACCCATTCATACTTTGTTGCGTTTGTGATGGGGCTTTTTAGTAGCATGCACTGCTTAGGCATGTGCGGGTCGATTATCGGCACCTTAACACTCAGCCTTGACACCCAAATACGCCAACAGAAAGCACGATTAATACCTTATGTGTTCACCTATAATGTAGGCCGAATTTCCAGCTATGCTTTAGCAGGACTCCTAGTTGGCCTGATTGAATCCATACTCACGACGCCATTAGGCGAGGGTCATGGTCACCGCTACTTACAAATCTTTTCCGCTATTATTATGGCCGGTGCCGGCCTTCATATTGCCGGTCTGTTTCCACGGTTTGCTTACCTTGAAAAAATAGGTGTTACGCTCTGGCGCACACTACAACCCATTGCTCATCGGTTTATCCCGGTAAAAACCCTGTCACAGTCTTTGTTTTTCGGCATGATTTGGGGCTGGCTACCGTGCGGCTTAGTCTATACCGCACTCGCCTTGGCGGCTACCACGGGCGACATCACCCGTAGCGGACTTACGATGCTAGCATTTGGAATAGGGACTTTACCTGCAGTCTTTAGCGTGGGTATAATAACTAGTCTTATGACGCGGCTTTCCCGGATGAAAGTTTTTCGATTATTTGCGGGATTTTTACTCATTGTACTGGCTGCTTTTGCTGTGCAACCAGAACTTATCCCACTAAAAATGTACTAAATTAAAGATATAGTTACATTGAAATAGTTCAGCTAAGCTGGAAAAAAGAAAAACAATATGAATAAATTCTCACACATTATTGGTAAATCACCGGCGCTGGAAAGTGTTGTGCGTAGCGCGCAAATGATTGCTTTTAGCGATGTTGGCATTCTAATTAAAGGACCCACAGGTACCGGTAAAGAAATTTTGGCCACGGCGATCCAACAAAGCGGCCCGCGCGCGGAACAGCCTTTTATTAAAATAAATTGCGCAGCACTCCCCAAAGGGGTTATTGAATCTGAACTTTTTGGTCACAAAAAAGGTGCCTTTACCGGTGCCGACACCGATAAACAAGGACTGTTACACGCTGCTAACCAGGGCACTTTGTTTCTTGACGAAATTGACGCTTTAGCGCTACCTGTTCAGGCAAAGTTATTACGCTTTCTAGAAACCGGCGAATGTTTACCGGTCGGAGACACCCAAACAATTACCTTGGATGTTCGCGTAATTTCTGCCACCAATTCCGACCTCGATGACCAAATAAACCAAGGACTTTTCAGATCTGACCTTTATTTTCGCCTCAACATTGTGCCCTTAGAGCTACCGGCGCTTAACGAACGCACTGAAGATATTGAAAGCTTATGTACATTTTACTTGCAAAAATTCGCCTCTAAATATGGTGTACAGTCTGCTAAATTCAGCACCCTCAGTTTAAAGCAGCTACGTAGCTATTCATGGCCCGGAAATATTCGTGAACTTAAAAATCTTTGCGAACGAGTGAGTGTTCTTTTACCAGGAAAGACATTAGAACCGGAAAATATCCCTAAAGAGTTTGTCAGTCAACTAACCGTCAAACACAAGCGCGATATTTCTATTTTACCTGAAGCTGGTATCAGCCTTGATGCCTTAGAAGCCGACTTAATCCACCAAGCCCTGACGCGGACTAATGGCAATCGCAGTAAATCGGCACGCCTTCTCGGCATTAGCCGCGATACCTTACTTTACCGTATTCAAAAACACGCTTTGGGCACACGGTAATTTTCTTATTTGGCCCTTATTATAAAGATGTCAGATAAAGCGAGCTCCTGAAAAAATTACCCGCGACTTGCCCGCATTAAAGTCTTCATTTCTCTAACGGCTTCCGATAACCCCCCCAAAACCGCTCGGGCTATAATGGAATGTCCAATATTCAACTCGACCACTTCAGGAATTTTCGCGATTGCCTCAACATTGTGATAAGTCAATCCATGCCCGGCATTCACTTGTAAACCTTGACTATAGGCATAAGCCGCCGCCTTTTTAATCCGTTGCAATTCTTCATTCTGCCCGGCAGTTGTTTTAGCATCTGCGTAGGTACCGGTATGCAATTCAATAACCGGTGCGCCGGCTTCAACGGCCGCATCAATTTGCAACGGATCTGGATCAATAAATAAGGATACCTCCGTGTTTGCCGCCGCTAACTGCTGACAAGCCGCTTTAACTCTAGAGAAACTGCCGGTAACATCCAACCCCCCTTCAGTGGTTAACTCAGCCCTTTTCTCAGGGACTAAACAACATGCTTGCGGCTGTATATCAGCAGCAATTTTTACCATTTCATCGGTCACCGCCATTTCTAAATTTAACCGCGTATGTATCATGCTTTTAAGTAAAAAAATATCACGGTCCTGAATGTGGCGACGATCTTCCCGAAGATGTGCAGTAATACTATCGGCACCGGCCTTCTCAGCCATTAACGCGGCTTCTACAGGCTCTGGATAAGCTGTTCCTCGCGCCTGTCGTAATGTTGCAACATGATCAATATTAACGCCTAATAAAATAACTGACTGCTCCATTTTTTTATGCCCTTAAACTTAATTATACTCAGGCGGTCGTTACCGACTGTTGCCTAATAAACTGGCTAATTAACGCACGACTTTTAAGTTCCCGCCCTTGCAAATGAAAATCAATGACCTGACGCATCAATTGCTTAGCCTCTTTTCTAACCAACTCATCATTTAATATTTTTTTTCTTAATGCAATCAAACTCTTTCCCGAAAAACCCTGACTCATTGTAGGCACTGGCCCAATATCGCTTAGATAATCATATTGTTGATTGGGGTCAATAGGGCGCTCTGTGACCGCATCATTCTCCAACTGCAAGCCATACCCTAAATTTTCTAACAAGGCTAATTCAAAAATACGCAAAACCGATTCTACAGAGTCTTCCGTTACAAGTTGAACCAAACAATACCGGTAATCTTCAAACACCTCAGGGTGGGCATCATGCTTATGTAAAAAATAAATCAACAATTCATTCAGGTAAAAACCACAATAAAGCACCAGGCCCGTTAACTCAATGCTTCTCCCATGAAGTGCTGCACCGGTTAATGTTTTTAATTCTGAACGACCGGAAAAAGAAATCTCCAACGGCTGAAAACACTGTAAAACACCGACCCATTTTGAGTTCTTTTTACGCACCCCCTTTGCAACCAGCGTGACTATCCCATAATCACAGGTAAAAACATCCACTAAAAGGCTGGTCTCACGGTATTTTCGAGTATGTAAAACAAAAGCAGTTTGAGAATAAACGGCGTGGCTAGTCATTAAACCCCAGACTATTGAGCGCCCGCTCATTATTTGCCCAGCCTTTTTTAACCTTAACCCAAAGCTGTAAATAGACCTTATTATCAATTAAAACTTCTATGTCTTGGCGCGCATCGGTACCAATGCTTTTTAATAAAGCACCTTGCTTACCAATTACAATATTCTTCTGGGTATCACGCTCAACCCAGACAATGGCATAAATACGAGTAATCGCGGGTGTTTCCTCATAACGCTCAATTTCAACCGTTAACGCATGCGGTAACTCCTGGCCTAAACGCCTGATTAATTTTTCACGAATAATTTCAGCCGTTAAAAAACGTTCCGGGCGATCGGTAATCTGATCTTCTGGATAAATCCATGCAGACTCCGGCAACCGCGCCATAATAAGTCGTTCCAATTGTTCTAAATTATTGCCTTTCAATGCAGATACAGGAATAATTTCTGCAAAAGGAAACTTCTTACCCGCCTCAGAAAAAAAGGGTAGCATCGCCCGTTTATCTTTAATCCTGTCAACCTTATTAACGGCTAATATAACAGGCACGCCCGCGCGCTTTAATTTCTTAACAATAACATCGTCATACGCCTGCCATTCAAGGCTATCAATCAACCAAATCACCAGATCGACCCCTAATAAAGAAGTATCTGCCGTACGATTAAGATAACGGTTAAGCGCTCGTTGTTCGCCATCATGCATTCCCGGAGTATCGACAAAAATAGCCTGTCCCAAATCTGTCGTCTTTATGCCTAATATTTGATGCCGTGTGGTTTGAGGCTTGCGTGAAGTAATACTAATTTTTTGACCCAAAAGATGATTCATCAATGTCGATTTACCGACATTTGGACACCCAATAAGCGCTATATAACCACAATTCATGACTGCATTCCTGCTAATTTTGAAATTCGCCTCAACATCTGTTCAGCGGCCTCTTGTTCTGCTTTCTTTCTTGATGTGCCTGCTCCTGTGACCGGCTCTTCTATCACCGAAACAAGGCATTCAATGGTGAACTTTTTTACATGGGGCTGGCCAGATTCTGTCAGCAATTGATAAATAGGTAACTCTAACTGCCGAGCTTGTAGATATTCTTGCAACCGCGTTTTAGGATCTTTTTGCCAATTATCGGTACTTAACTGTGAAAGTCTTTCCGCAAAAATACTTAACACCCATTCCCGACAAACGACAAAGCCCTGATCAGTTAAGACCGCACCCATAATAGACTCCAGCGCATCAGACAAAATAGAATCACGCCGAAAACCACCGCTCTTTAATTCACCTGATCCCATAATGAGATAATCGCCCAAATGAAGCTCTCGTGCAATTCCTGCCAAGGTTGTTTGATTAACAAGGCTCGCCCTTAGTCGACTTAAATCACCCTCACTGGCCTTTGGAAATTGCTTGCACAACACATCGGCAATAACAAAACCTAAAACAGCATCGCCCAGAAACTCTAACCGTTCGTTATTTTTTTCTTCGGCACTACGGTGAGTCAATGCCCTGCTAAAAATTTTTGCATCATTAAACTGTAACCCCAGTTTTTTTAACAATACCTTAGGTTCTCTAATCAAAAAATTACCTTTAAATTTTTGGTTTCAGAAAAACTGATTAAAAAGCTCAAATTACCTACAATGGGTTTAACAACTTCATAGTCCAATTGTACTTTTATTGAACCCACTTGCTGCTCCAGCTTTACATCTTCACTTTGTATATAAGTTACACTGTTTAATGAAAAATACTTTGTAATAAAACGCCTGACTTCAACATTCGATCGTTGCTCTACAGACTGCTCATTCTCCAATAAATCAAAAATCGTCTTCACCTGATAATGATTAAAATACACCAACCCTACTCGGCCCACAAAAAAACCTGTTATTGCGAGTGCCCCAATAATAATCAACGTGCCAATCCAGCTAACTCCCGCCTGCTTTTTTATTAAAACCATACTGACCTCCATTCTTCACACACTTGAGTGTTAAGAATAGTCTATTCAAGCACAGTCCCAATACGTTCAAGGCCAATACCTTTATGTTCCCAATCCCAGTTCATCCAAATATAAAAAGCTTTCCCAACTAAGTTTTGCTCAGGAACAAAGCCCCAGTACCGGCTGTCATTACTATTATCACGATTATCACCCATGACAAAATAATGTCCTTTCGGAACAACCCAAACCCCTTCAGTATTAGAACTTTTAGGTTGTAATAAAATTTCGTGATCTCTTTCGCCAAAGCTTTCAACAAGATGCTCAGCTCCGGTCATTTTAGCACCTTGCCCCACACCCACATACGGCCCTAAAGAAACCTGATCAACCGGATTCCCATTCAAAAAAACCTGCTTCTTATAGTAAGAAATTCTATCGCCCGGGATACCCACAACCCGTTTGATATAATCGACGTCTGGAGCTTTAGGGTATCTAAACACAATCGCATCACCGCGCTCAGGTTGACCAACCTCAATCACCTTAGTATGAACGACAGGCAACCTGACACCGTAGGCATACTTACTGACCAAAATAAAATCACCAATCAATAAGGAGGGCATCATTGATGACGAAGGGATCCGAAAGGGTTCAACTAAAAATGAACGCAGCAACAAAACAACAAGAACCACCGGAAAAAATGACCGTGCATAGTCAAGCAATAACGGTTCTTTTTCCGTTTCGCTGCTCACCGGTTCGGTCTTACCAAAAAACTTATAAAACAACACAATCCCGCCAGAAACAAACGTTGCGACAACGAGAAAAAAAGAAAAATCAAAATCCACTTATAATTCCTTTGATGATTAATACCCTAAAAAAAACCTTATATAAACCGGTTAAGACTGCTAAATTAATCTTTACCCATTCGAAGTACTGCTAAAAAAGCATCTTGGGGTATATCAATTCGCCCAACCTGCTTCATTCTCTTCTTACCCGCCTTTTGTTTTTCCAACAACTTTCTTTTACGAGAAATATCACCACCATAACATTTAGCGGTTACATTTTTTCGCATCGCCTTAACGGTAGAACGCGCAATCACCTTGGCACCGATTGCTGCTTGAATAGCCACATCAAACATCTGTCTAGGAATTAAGTCTTTCATTTTATCGACCAAATCCCGACCTTTGTATTGAATGCCATCACGGTGAATAATTAAGGATAACGCATCAACACGATCGCCATTAATCAGCACATCCAATTTAACCAATTCACCGGTTTGGAATCGCTTAAATTCATAATCAAAAGAGGCATAACCCCGACTAACTGACTTTAATCGATCAAAGAAGTCCAAAACCACTTCACTTAACGGTAACTCATAACTTAACGAAACTTGTGAACCCAGAAACTCCATATTTTTCTGAACACCACGCTTCTCGACACAAAGACCTATAACGTTTCCTAAATACTCCTGAGGAACTAAAATATTAGCCTCAATGATAGGTTCTCTGATTTCGAGGACCATCCCTGCATCGGGCAATTTAGAAGGGTTATCAATCAACATCACCTCACCATTATGTAACGCGACCTCATAGACAACTGTCGGTGCTGTTGTAATAAGATTAAGGTTGTATTCGCGCTCCAGTCGTTCCTGAATAATCTCCATGTGAAGCATACCCAAAAACCCACAGCGAAAACCAAAACCCAAGGCCTCTGAAGTCTCTGGCTCAAATTGTAATGCCGCATCATTCAAACGCAATTTATCAAGCGACTCCCGCAAACCCTCATAGTCATCCGACGTTACCGGATAAAGTCCTGCAAAAACCCGCGGCTGAATCTCTTCAAAGCCCTCTAATGGCCCTACTGCTGGATTCTCAGCCAGCGTAATCGTATCCCCGACAGGGGCACCAAAAATATCTTTAATACCGGCTACTAGAAAACCTACCTCACCACATTCTAATACTTCCTTATTTTCTCGTTTTGGTGAAAATATACCGACTTGATCAACCAAAAAAGTACGCCCCGAAGACATTAGGGTGATTTTCTGTTTTCGTCGAATACTCCCATTCATGATCCTGACCAGTGAAACCACGCCCAAATAAGGATCAAACCAAGAATCAATAATAAGCGCTTGTAATGGATTAGCACGATCCCCTTGTGGCGCGGGTATTTTCTCAACTACCTGCTCTAAAACATCCTCTATACCCAACCCAGTCTTAGCACTAATTTTCAACGCATGATCGGCGGGGACTCCGATAATATCCTCAATCTCCCTAACAACACGGTCAGGCTCTGCCGATGGTAAATCAATCTTGTTCAAGACCGGAAGCACTTCCAATCCTTGCTCGATGGCCGTATAGCAATTGGCTACACTTTGCGCCTCAACCCCTTGTGCCGCATCAACCACTAACAAGGCACCCTCACAAGCAGCTAACGATCTCGAAACCTCATAGGAGAAATCGACATGTCCCGGTGTATCAATAAAGTTCAGTTGATAGGTTTCCCCATTCTTTGAATGAAAATCCAAGGTGACACTTTGCGCCTTAATCGTAATACCACGCTCACGCTCCAGATCCATAGAGTCAAGCACCTGATTTCCCATTTCACGATCAGTCAGGCCGCCACAAATCTGAATAAAACGATCCGCTAATGTTGATTTCCCATGATCAATATGAGCAATAATTGAGAAATTTCGTATATTTTTTTGATCCACTGTTATTTTTCTATTTTGATTGGTAAAAACAAACGCCTACCTTGACGCTCAATCAATATAGAAATTGACTTGCCCACGGGTAAACCACGTACTATTTTATCAAATGCAGCCAAGTTCCGAACGACATTATTCTGAATTCTTAAAATTACATCTCCCGGTTGTATACCGGCAGCTCTTGCTGGATCTCTTAGCACACTGTGCACCACAACACCCTGACTCGACAATTGCAACTGAGTTCTTTGTTCCGGAGTCAAGTCAAGAGCAACCACACCCAATCTATTCGAAATCTGGGGAGACGGCTGTATGCTTGCTGCTGCCGTTTGAGGCTGTTCGGGCAACAAACCAATCTTAACCGTAATAATCTTGATTTTACCCGCTCGAACCACTTTAATTTTAGCAACTTTGTTAACCGGCGTTACCCCGACAAGCGGTGGCAATTCCGATGACAATTCAATTTTCTTACCTTCAAATGCAATAATCACATCGCCTGTTTGTAGGTCCGAGCTAGCGGCTGGTCCTTCTGGAATCACTTTGGCAACCACCGCGCCGTAAGGTCGATCCATTCCAAAAGACTCTGCCAGATCACTGGTCACATCTTGTATATGAACACCCAACCACCCTCTCGAGACTTGACCGCTGTTCTTTAACTGCTCGACAATGGTCATCACAACATCCATCGGTATGGCAAATGAAAGCCCCATATAACCTCCCGAACGACTAACAATCTGAGAATTCATCCCCACCACCTGCCCTTTAAGATTAAATAAGGGCCCGCCGGAATTACCCGGATTAATGGCCACATCCGTCTGAATAAACGGCACATAATTATCACCGGGCAGGCTACGCCCTTTAGCACTCACAACACCTGCAGTGACGGAATGCTCAAAACCAAAAGGAGTGCCAATCGCTAATACCCATTCGCCAACCTGTAGTTCATCCACTGAACCGATCTCAACAATGGGCAATGAATGCGCTTTAACTTTTAATAAGGCAACATCCGTTCGAGGGTCTGACCCGACCAATGTCGCTATTAATTCACGCCGATCAGATAACTTAACAATAATTTCATCCGCACCTTGAATAACATGATGATTCGTTAATATATAACCTTCTTCTGAAATAATAAAACCTGACCCGAGCGAATTAGATCCTTTTGATCCGCCATGCGGCCCAGACCGGGGTCCCGGCAGTTGCCCCTGTCCTTCAAAAAAACGCTTAAGAAACTCTTCCATAGGAATTTGTCCGGGTTCCAACGCCCCATCAGGCGCATGATGGTTAATTCCTGAGGCTCTATGAACCGAACTGATATTCACTACCGCTCGACTTTGTTCTTTTACCAATTGCGTAAAATCTGGCAATTGCGCGAACGCCACTGAACCGGTTAACCATAACAACACCCCTAAACAACCCACTAATTTTCTAACCATCTCACCCTCATTTTATAAACGAACCTATTTACCTAATTTCTATACTCTATGCGCACGCTTGTAAAAATCAATTATCTATCCAACCAACCCTACGCTAGCCTCAGCAATCTTTACCACCACATACTGTGCCGATATATATAAACCAAATATTGGGGCTCTTTATAGAATTACAAGGAAAAACTAACCGCTATCGTTAGTCTTTACGCACAGCATTTGAATGCTAATCAGCCCAAAGGCTTAATTAACTTTTCGCACGACAACTGGCTTTGAAAAAGACTTATAAAAAAATGACCGCAGACCTAAATGAATTAAAAATAACGACAAAAAAAATGACACTGCCCCTGAAATACACATGAGCACATCCAGACTTAGTCCTAAAAAATAAGGTGCGACCACCTCACCCAACCCAGCCCCTATCAACAGTGCAACAATAGGGACAAAATAAAGGACAACAGACCCTTTAAGAAAAGCGTCTTCATGAATCGCAACGATGACCTGATCGCCCGACTCCAGCACTAAATCTGTCTCTACAAGAATTTCTCGTTTCCGTAAGAATTGTTCAACTAACGGGGTTGAGCAAGCCGATTTTTGCCGACAATTACTGCAGTTTGCGGCCGGCAATGCTCTGACCCAAACCTGATTATGTTCTTTTTTCGAAACAACAACGCGTTCTTCTATCATAACCAACCGAGCCACTCAATAAACAACGTCAATGAAATATAAAACGCCTGACTACAACAAGAAGAATCGACACCGATTAACTGTATTTACCAAGACGCGAGCACTAAAGCCATAACTGCAACTAATGCAACGGTCAGTACTTGCTCACTCTCAAAATGACGCCAAAAAGGCAACGCCAGCTCAGGCTCAGATTGAAGTCGATTATTTACCTGAGAGACAAAATCAGTATCCACTGCAATAGGTGACTCAGTCCGAATCAACTTACGAATATAATGATAGCGTCTAAGTTTTCCTTCAAAACAACCGTCATATTCAACTTTTTCAAGCACCTTAATTGCTTCATCAGCACCTAATTCATCATCAATAAATTGTGAGATTTTTTCGTTTATATATTTGTCCATAAAAAAACTACCCTTCAAGTAATGGCTGTAATCGTTTATCAATCGCTTCACGCGCCCGAAAAATTCTCGACCTTACGGTTCCGACAGGACAATCAAGCGTTTTAGCAATAGCCTCATAACTAAGGCCTTCAAGCTCTCGCAAAATAATGACCTCCCGCATTGTCTCCGGCAACTCATCAATAGTCTGCTGAATATTTGCAATAATCTCATCATTTAGCAACAGCTTATCCGGCGTATCCAAATTACACAGTTGCAAGCTACTAACACTGTGTTCAGCTTCCTGAAAATCGACTTCATTATTAAATGATCGACGCGCCCTTGCCACTAAATGATTTTTAGCCGTATTAATCGCTATCCGATATAACCAAGTATAAAAAGCGCTATCCCCTCTAAACCGAACTAACGCCCGATAAGCCTTAATAAAAGCCTCTTGTGCAACATCTTGCGCTTCGCTGGGATCTTTCACATAGCGATTAACCAACTGCGTAACCCGATGCTGGTACTTTCGAACCAACATGTCATAAGCTGATTTATCACCGCGTTGCACTCGCGACACAAATTCCTGGTCAACTTGATCACTGGTCTTTGTCTGTATTCGCACAACACACCTTACTAGTTTAAAGTGACAGAATACAACGTCATAAGTTCTATTTGCCTTAAGTTTTTTTATTACTTTTCCAATTACACCATAAAAAAGGTATCATCCACTAAGTTTTTAGCTAAAAAAATCTTATTTACATCGGTTCTTTAACGAGATCTCTGACCTTGACTGACTCATACTCTTCCATTTATACAGATGTACTCATTATCGGTAGTGGGGGCGCTGGATTAACCTTAGCACTTAAGCTAGCCGACCATCATAAAGTCACCGTACTGTCAAAATTAGCCACCGAAGAAAGCAATACCTTATATGCGCAGGGCGGCATTTCAGCTGTTTTTGATTATGCTGACTCTATTGATTCTCATATTGAAGATACCTTAAAGACTGGCGAGGGCTTGTGTGACCGCGATATTGTCACCTTAACCGTTAAACAGGGTAAGCAAAGCATCGAGTGGCTTATCAAACAAGGCGTTTCTTTCACCCACGAACTTGACAATACTCAAAACTCACCCCGTCTACATTTAAACCGTGAAGGCGGCCATTCTCATCGGCGCATTGTTCATGCGGCTGATGCAACGGGTAAGTCAATCATTTCAATACTTATGGAGCGGGCACAACAACATTGCAATATCACACTCTTAGAACACCATAATGCTATCGATTTAGTAAATGCTAAATCCCGTCAATTCCCTGATGGCCATATCACTGGCGCTTATGCGCTGGACACCCAAAACAATGCTGTTATCCCCATTTCAGCACGTATTGTTGTTCTAGCAACGGGCGGAGCCAACAAGGTCTACCTCTATACCAGTAATCCAGATATCACGACCGGCGATGGCTTATCACTCGCGTGGCGAGCAGGTTGCCGCATTGCCAATATGGAATTCATGCAATTTCACCCCACCTGCCTGTACCATCCCGATGCCCGCTCATTTTTAATCAGTGAGGCTATCCGAGGGGAAGGCGCTAAACTTTTACTACCCAACGGCGAACCATTTATGCACTTATTTGATAGCCGCGAGGAACTTGCCCCCCGGGATATTGTTGCCCGTGCCATTGATCATCAGATAAAAAAATACGGCATCGATTTTGTCTATCTTGATATTAGTCATAAATCCCCCGCATTTATCCATACCCATTTTCCAAATATATACCAGCAATGTTTAAAATTTAACATCGATATTACCTCGCAAAAAATACCCGTTGTTCCTGCCGCACACTACACCTGCGGCGGCGTCATTACCGATAGCAATAGTAAGACCGATGTCTCAGGGCTTTATGCCATTGGTGAAGTTGCCTGCACCGGGCTTCATGGCGCTAACCGAATGGCAAGTAACTCTCTGCTAGAATGCCTTGTTTTTGCTAATCAAGCCGCTGAAAGCATTCTCTCCGAACTGCCGCACAAAGCCATGCCAAAAGCCATCCGGCCTTGGGATGAATCGCAAGTTGCTAAATCGAATGAAGAAGTTGTCATTGCCCATAACTGGGATGAAATCCGTCGTGTCATGTGGGATTATGTTGGCATAGTACGGTCTGATAAAAGACTGAGTCGTGCGCGTGAACGAATCAATTTATTAAAAGCAGAAATTCATGAATATTACAGTGATTTCACCATAACCAGCGATCTCCTTGAATTACGTAATCTCGTTATTGTGGCTGAACTTATTATTATTAGTGCTCAACAACGAAAAGAAAGTCGTGGGTTACATTACAATCAAGACTACCCCGAGCAAGATAACCGTACTCCGCCCCAAAATACGGTACTGAACCCACAGCACTATGCTCCTGCCTTCAAAAAAACAACAAAGACTCTTTAGTCATCCGCCGCCCCATTCACGTTGTAACGGTTCTCTATTCAGAGCCAGCCATTGTAGCCCAATGATTGCCGTGGCTGAATTAACCTTTCCTTGTGTCATTAATTCAAAAGCCTCATCAAAAGGCATAACCCAGACTTTAATATCTTCATTCTCTGCTAAAACACCGTGAACCCCTCCAACTTTAGAAGAATCCACTCGACCACAAAACAGAGTCATGCGTTCTGAAAATGCTCCCGGCGAACTATAATATTCACAAATATAACGGAGTTCTTCAATCGCACACCCTGCTTCTTCAACCGTTTCTCTATAAGCGACTGCTTCAGAACTTTCTCCAGATTCAACAACACCGGCTACAATTTCCAACAACCAAGGCGTCTTAGAGTGACCCAGTGCACCGACCCTAAATTGTTCAACAAGCACCACCGCATCAACGTCCGGGTCGTAAAGCAAAACAGCCACACAGTCGCCACGTTCAATCAATTCCCGGTCAATCTCATCGCCCCACCCCCCTTCAAATAAAGTATGCCGCAACCGAATACGCTTTAAACGAAGAAACCCCCGGTATAAATACTCCTGTTCAATCACATTAACCTTTTTAACTGTGTCCGACATATCACCTCCTTAACCTAACGTTATTCCCCCTGTTAATAATCTTGATTTTCCGAGTGCGATCAACAAGGTATTAATATCCACTACCCCTCACTACTCATTATCAGCATGAACGATTCTGTCATTTCCCTTATATTGTCCAAATCACTGGCTAAAAAACAATGGGACTGCAAATCATTACAACGCCCAACAACGCGACTGAAAATGGCGACACCAAACAATTAGCAAACAAGCTCAACAAGTCGGTATCAGCAATCCTGAAATTGCTATTTTCAACAGCGACGATGTTAATGCTTTTGCTACCGACATAAGTAAAAACAATGCCTTGGTCGCTGTTAGCACGGGTTTATTAACCACACTCAATAACGATGAAACCGAAGCTGTGCTTGGTCATGAAATCAGTCATATTGCCAATGGCGATATAGTTACCATGACGTTATTACAGGGCATTGTGAATACTTTTGTTTTCTTCTTTGCTTCGATCATCGGTCACTTGGTCGACCGTATCGTATTTAAAACGGAACGCGGCTTGGGTCCTGCTTACTATGTAACTCAACTTATAGCCCAAATAGCCTTATCTATTCTAGCCACAATTATCGTTATGTAGTTTTCTCGTCACCGTGAATGTAAAGCCGATGCCGGCGCGGTACTCAATTAGCAGGCCAGCAAAAAATGATTAATGCCCTAAAAAACCCTACAAAAAACCAGTGAACCCAAAACAATGCCGAATGAACTAGCCGCCTTCGGCATCAAGGGTCGACACGTAAGCCCATTATTCCAGAGCTATCCACCGTTAGCAAAACGGATGGCCGCACTGAGAAACTCATAAAATTTATAAGCTCAACTTATCTTAATACACCACTACGGTCATTTTTTCGACGCCGTTCAGGTATCGCATCAAAAATGACTTTATCCCCACCGTTCAAGACCAATAAACGCTGCCCTTTTGCTCTAGAAATTAACGTGACCCCAGCTTGTTGAGCCATCGCCAAGCCCATCTGAGTCGCTCCCGAGCGAGATAACAAAACGGGAATCCCCATTTGAGTCACCTTAATCACCATTTCAGAGGTTAATCGCCCGGTCGTGTAGAAGATTTTATTGTCGCCAGAAATATTATTCAGCCACATATAGCCGGCAATGACATCAACCGCATTATGACGCCCCACATCCTCTACAAATAATTCAATTCGACTCCCTTCACATAACGCACAGCCATGCACAGCGCCCGACTGCTTATAAACCTCATTGTAAGCATACACTGCAGCTAACATTGCATACAGTGTCGACTGCTTCACCTCAAGATCTGGCACCTTGATTTTCTGTAATTTCTCCATCAAACGACCAAACACAGTTCCTTGCCCACAGCCAGTGGTTACCGTTCGCTGCTTCATTTGCTCTGAAAAATCACTTTCTGACTGTGCGCTAACAACCGCTACCGCTTCCGTTTCCCAATCCACCTGAATCGCTCTAAGCTCAGTTAAATGATCAAAAAAACCCTGATTTTTTAAATAACCCAACGTTAATAATTCAGGGTGTGAGCCTATCGTCATCAAGGTCACAATCTCCTGTCTATCCACATAAATAGTTAACGCACGCTCACCCACCAGATAAATTTCTTGTGCTTGCCCCCGTTCATCGAGACACGATACTCGCTCCGAATGGCTCAGCCCTGCTGCTGTCATTTCTGGTTTAAACGGTTGCTCTGCCATTAAACATCCTCAAGATGAGTTAACTCATCCACGGTATTAATATTACAAAAGACCTCAGGTTCTCCACTAAAATCCACTTCCACCAAAGCATGCTGGCGTAACCAAAGATCAATCTTCCGTTGCCCTGCAGACAAAAACAACTGAAGACTACCGGCCAGTTGTGTCTTTAACGCTAAAAAAACCGGATGCATTCGCTCACCATCATGTGCCACCGCTACATCATAGTTAGACCCAATCAACGCTTGCCTTAATTTCTCTAAATGTCTGCTTTGAATTAAAGGGCTATCACAAGGCATCACTATTAACACTTCCGTATCGCATGCATTCATAACTGACAAAACCCCTGCTAAAGGCCCATCAAAGGTTGATGTCTCATCGCGAATAACCGGCACACCAAAACGTTGGTACCGATCAAGGTTTCGATTGGCATTAATGACCACACAATCAGCAACCCCTTTCATTGCCGTCAAAGCATAAGTCACCATCGGTTGGCCTCGAAACATAATAAGGCCCTTATCTTGGTCTAAACCCATTCGGCGGGCTAACCCACCGGCTAATATTGCCCCTGTGACTTTTGTTTGATCAGTCATAATGCTAAGCTTCAATTTCAAATTACCTTATTCTATTCCATGTAAATTCAAAGATGTTCAGGTTTCTAATAATACTCGCACTGATACTCTTTCAACAGGCCTGTGGTTTACTGCCAACCAATGAAACAGTACACTACTATCAAGTAGAAACAACTAAGCCCTATGACGATGTTCTCGCCGAACTCGAAATTGCCATTACGGAGCAAAACTTCAGGATTACCGGACACAGCCGTGTCGGCAAAGTCATCCGCCAACGCGAAAATATCCCTTTTCCCGAATACGATACCGTACAGTACTGTAATTTAACGCATGCGAAGAAATTACTGGAACTTTCTCCCCATACTATTCGCCATATGCCCTGTAATGTCGTAACCTATACCTATGCAGGCAAAGTTGTTATAAAATCTCGTCTTTTACCAACGAATACGAATAATTCAGCGTTAAATCAATTTTCAGCCACGATGAACAACAAAGTGAGGGAAATCATTAACTTTGCCGCCGAATAACAAACCACCTTAGGACCCCCCCCCATGAAAACATCATTTATTAAGTCATGCTTCTTTTTCGTTTTTTTATTATTAAACGGATGCATCCTAACGGGTAACCGTCCACCCCACTCGAAACCCAAAGTCATTAACGATTACCCGACTCAAACTCGTGTCGAATTTGTACTACAATGTATAGAAAAAGAAGGCGGACTGCGCTATGAAACCCTATACCCCTGCATTTGCAGTATCGACAAAATAGCCAGTCAAATGACGCACGATGAATATGATCAGGCGTTAACTTTTACATTCATGCGCCGGACTCCGGGCGAAAATGGCAGTATTTTCAGAGACCCACCCCGCGCCAAGCAACTGCGTAAAAAACTTAAAGACGCTAAAAAATTCGCTAACAACCGTTGCTTTGTCCGCCTGTAAAAAATTAACCCTCCCCGCCAGTGCTTTCTTTTAACCAGACTAAGCACTGGCGTTGCTTAATCTTTTTCCACGAGTCACTGACGAGTAAAATAAACTAACCCATGAAAATATTACTGCCAGCCTTTAGTTCTATTTTTACGCTCTTTCTGTTACTAACTGTCACCCCCCTATTTGCTGATAAAACCCCTGTCGATCAAGCCCCCAAAAAAACACCACAAAAAGGTCCTCACCAGGGCAGGCTATTAACTGACAATGATTTTGCCATCGAGCTTGCCATCTACGAACGCGGCATTCCGCCCGAGTTTCGCGTTTGGGTGACCGATAAAGGCCACTCCGTTAATCTTCATGATGTATCATTGAATATCACCCTGACCCGTCTTGATGGCACTCAAAATGAAATTAATTTCACGCCACAGAAAGATTTTCTTCGCGGCGATAGTCTTATTTATGAACCGCATTCCTTTGTTATTTTAGTCGTTGCCCACTATCGCGACATAAGCCACCGTTGGCAATATGATAGTTTCGAAGGTCGCACCAAAATTCACGCTGATCTGGCCAAAACATTAGCTATTGAAACGGCTATTGCACAACCTAGAATACTCAAAAAAACCATTTCAGCTTATGGTAAATTAACGACACACCCTGAAAATTTCCGCGAAATAAGATCACGTTTCGAAGGTACGATAAAAAGCGTTAAAGTCTCATTAGGTCAGCAGGTCAAAAAAGGACAATTACTACTCACTATTAAAAGAAACTTAGGCCTTGAACTTTTTAAAATACGCGCCCCCATTAACGGCGTTATTCACCACCGTAACGCCAATTCCGGAGAACAAACCAATAACCGCATTTTATTCACACTTATTGATGATTCAATTTTAATCAGCGAACTCGCTATCTTCCCAGAAAACCAGCATAAAATCGCTTTAGGTAACAAGGTTTCCTTGTTCCTTCATGGCAGTAACCAACCGATCACCGGTGTTATTACCCAAATTGATACCGTTACGCAGGCCAATCAATCAGTCATTGTGCGCACCCAACATAACAATAATAACAACCAACTCATCGCCGGGCGCTTTATTCGCGGTGCAATTGAAATAGCCGAGCACAAAGCCCCACTAGCGGTTAAGCGTTCAGGGTTACAGTCATTTAGAGACCTGACTGTCGTATTTGTAAAAATTGGTGAAACCTATGAAGTCCGTATGCTTCAATTAGGTCTGATCACACACGACTGGGCCGAGGTTCTCAGCGGCCTTAAACCAAACGCTGAATACGTTTCCAAGAACAGTTACATCATTAAAGCCGATATCGAAAAATCAGGCGCCTCACACGATCACTGATTAGCAAGCATGCTTGACTCTATTATTCGCCTAGCCATTCAACGCAGTACGCTCATCATTATCAGTGTGGTTGCTTTAATCGCACTCGGGCTGTGGAATTCCACTCGATTACTCATCGATGCCGTCCCAGATATTACCAACATTCAAGTCGTGATTAATACCGAAGCCCCCGGGTACACTCCACTCGAGGTGGAGCAACGCGTGAGTTACCCTATCGAAACCGCAATGGCAGGCTTACCTCATCTTAGCCATACCCGGTCATTATCCCGTTACGGCTTATCGCAAATCACCATCATTTTTAACGACGATACTGACATCTATTTTGCCCGACAACTGGTCAATGAACGGCTTATTGCTGCAAAGAGCGACCTCCCTTCTGCCCTTGAACCGTTATTAGGCCCTATTGCCACCGGGCTAGGTGAAATATTCATGTTTACCGTTGATGCCGCACCAAACGCCGTCAATGCCGATGGTTCTATTATTTCACCCACTGATCTTCGCTCGGTCCATGACTGGATTATCCGCCCCCAACTACTCCATGTCCCCGGCGTCATTGAAGTCAACCCTATCGGCGGTTTTAAACGTGAAATATTGGTAACCATTGAACCCGATAATTTATTAGCCTATGGCCTTACCCAGAACGATTTAATTACTGCGATTGCAGCCAATAACGACAACCAAGGCGTTGGCTTTATCGAACACAATGGCTCGCAATTATTGTTACGAGTACCCGGTCAGATCAATAGCACGCAAACGCTCGGCGAGATTCTGGTTACCGGAACTAACGGTCGTCCGGTGCAACTCAAACAGGTCGCCGACATCGGCGAAGGTCTTGAACTCCGGACCGGCGCCGCCACTCAAAATGGCCGAGAAGTCGTCATGAGTACAGTCTTTATGCTCATTGGTGAAAACAGCCGCATCGTTGCTGATGCAGTGGCCAAGAAACTTGAACAAATAAAGACCAGCCTCCCTCCCGGAATCACCCTGACAGCCGTCTATGACCGAACCACTTTGGTCAACAAAACACTTAAAACATTACAAACCAACCTACTCGAAGGTGCGCTGCTTGTCATCGTTATCCTCTTCCTATTTCTAGGTAATGTCAGAGCTGCACTGTTAACCGCTGCAGTCATTCCCATCACCATGTTAATGACTGTAACAGGAATGGTATATACCAAAGTCAGCGCTAATCTAATGAGCTTAGGTGCCTTAGATTTTGGCCTAATTGTTGATGGCACGATTATTATTGTCGAAAACTGCCTCCGTAAACTGAGCACGAACAGCTCTACACTGACATTAGAGGAGCGCTTAACCCTCGTTTTTGATGCAACTAAAGAAGTCATCCGTCCCGCTCTATTTGGCGTATTCATTATCACCGCCGTTTATATTCCTATCTTTGCCCTCTCTGGCATAGAAGGAAAAATGTTTCACCCCATGGCGAAAACCGTTGTTATTGCATTAGCCTGTTCGATGTTATTATCGATCACATTGGTGCCGGCCTGCATCGCTTTACTTTTTAAAAAACCAGTTATTGTAAAAGAAAACCTGCTGATGAAGCATGCCCATGCTAGTTATCAAGTGCTATTAACCACGACTATTGATAAACGCTGGAGTGTGGTGAGTGTGGCGGCGATACTCGTACTCCTTTGCAGTTATACCGCCACTAAACTCGGTAGCGAATTTGTCCCGAATTTAGATGAGGGGGATATTGCAATGCATGCGCTGCGAATCCCAGGAACCTCGCTCAAACAAGCCATTCAATTACAACAACTTTTAGAAGAGAAAATAAAAAACCTACCCGAGGTCGAGCGTATTTTTGCAAAAATCGGAACCGCTGAAATTGCCACCGATGCGGTTCCAGTCAGCGTTGCCGATAATTTCATTATTTTAAAACCAAGGAAATTTTGGCCTAACCCTGATAAATCAAAAGCGCAATTGATCAATGAACTTGCAGCCCTCGTTGAGCCCTTACCGGGAAATCGCTATGAATTTTTACAACCAATACAAATGCGGTTCAATGAGTTACTGGCCGGTGTACGCGCAGAGCTTGCTATCAAAGTATTTGGTGATGATTTTGATCAACTTATTCTTTTAGGCAATGAAATTGAAAAATCAATCCGCCCTGTTGATGGCATTGTAGATATTGCCGTTGAACAAACCACGGGCTTACCCGTCATGACCATACAGCCCAAACGAAACAGGTTGTTACAATTCGGCATTAGTATTAAAGAGATACAAGAACAACTTTCCATCGCTCTGGCCGGCCGCATTGCCGGTCAATTTTATGAAGGCGATAGACGCACCCCCATTATAGTTCGGCTACCCGAACACCTGCGAACAGATATTAGTGCGTTAAAAGAATTTCCTATCCATAGAGCTCAGGGTGACTATATTCCTTTAGGAGAACTCGCTGAATTAAAATTAGCGAACGGCAAACGCCGTGTTGTCGTAACCGCAAATGTTCGCGGCCGGGACTTGGGGAACTTTGTTGCGGACGTGCAAAAAGCCGTTGACCAATCTGTTGAAATACCTGCCGGTTATTGGATTGAATTCGGCGGTACCTTTCAGAAACTTGAGTCTGCATCGCAGCGCCTATCACTAGTCGTTCCGATCACCCTCGCACTCATCATTGGCTTATTATTATTAGCTCTCAACTCTATAAAAGATACGCTAATTATTTTTTCAGGCGTCCCTCTGGCATTAACCGGTGGTGTTTTAGCACTTATTTTTCGAGATATTCCTTTTTCAATTTCAGCGGCGGTTGGCTTTATTGCGTTATCCGGTATTGCCATGCTCAATGGCCTCGTCATGGTCGCCTTTATCAGCGATCTTAGAAAAGCCGGGCTAAGTTTAGATGCTGCTATTATTAAAGGCGCATTAACCCGTCTACGCCCTGTATTAACGACGGCCTTAGTCGCGTCCTTAGGGTTTATTCCCATGGCACTCAATGTAGGTATTGGCTCTGAAGTTCAGCGTCCCTTAGCCACTGTCGTCATTGGCGGCATCGTTTCCTCAACCTTACTAACGCTACTCGTATTACCCGCGCTTTATCGGTTATTACATCACCGCGCTGAAAAGCCCTAACGCAAAACCAACACCATACTCATCAATGACTCAAATAGTATGAGCTGAAAATCACCTTAAGCAATAGCTTCTAATTTTGCGTAAGCCAACATTAACCATTTCATGCCGACCGCCGTAAAATTGACTTGAACCCGTTCCTGCGCACCTTCTCCCTCAACTTGCAATACCACGCCTTCACCAAATTTCACATGACTGACACGCTGCCCTAACTGAAAAGCCGTCTTTTGCTGACGGGGTGAAAATCCTGATTTGGCCATTGAAACCGGCCGGCTAATCGTTGCACCCATTCGGATTTCCTGGATTTTATCACTCGGTATTTCTTTTATAAACCGAGAACATTTGGGATAGGTATCACGCCCGTAGATCCGCCGAGATTCGGCATAACTCAAATACAAAATTTGCATGGCTCTTGTGATTCCTACATAACAAAGCCGCCGCTCTTCCTCTAGGCGACTTGGGTCTTCTATGGATCTGGGCGACGGAAATAAACCTTCTTCAACACCGACAATAAAAACTAATTTAAACTCCAGTCCCTTGGCTGAATGTAAGGTCATCAGTTGAACGCAGTCATCGTATTGATCACCCTGCATTTCGCCCGATTCTAAGGCAGCATGAGCCAAAAACAAATCTAACTCGTTAAGGCCTTCGGTATTGTCTTCTTCATAATCAAATTGACGCGCAGCATTCACTAATTCTTGCAAGTTCTCAACCCGTGCCTCGCCCTTTTCCCCTTTCTCTTTTTTATGAAAATCAATTAAGCCCGTATGCTCTACAGCCCGTTGTACTTTTTCATGCAACGCCAAGCCTTCCGCTTGCTCAATCAAGTTATTAATGACATCAATAAAGCTATTCAGTACCCTTTTTGTTCTGGCTGTGATTACACCGGACAGCACTAATTTATTTACCGCCTGCCATAGTGAAATACGCTCATCACGCGCAACGCTACGAAGATCTTCAATCGTTTTAGGCCCAATCCCACGATTAGGAATATTAATAACACGTTCAAATGCCGAGTCATTATTTGCATGGGCTATTAAGTGCAAATAAGCCAATGCATTCTTAATTTCAGCGCGTTCAAAAAACCGTAACCCACCATAGACTCGGTAAGGAATACCACCCGACATTAAACGTTCTTCAAATAGTCTGGATTGAACGTTCGAGCGATACAAAATAGCCGCTTCAGACCGTAACCCTCCTAATTCCACCCATTTCTTAATTCGTTCAACAACAAAATAAGCTTCATCTTGCTCATTAAATGCTGCATACAACGAAATCGGTTCTCCGTCACCGTCCTCAGTCCATAGCTCTTTACCCATGCGGCCCTGATTATTAACAATCAAAGCATTAGCCGCATTAAGAATATTAGCTGTTGAACGATAATTTTGCTCCAAACGCACCACCAAATGATTCGGGTAATCTGACTGGAAACTGTAAATATTCTCTATCTTAGCGCCACGCCAGCCATAAATAGATTGATCATCATCACCCACGACAAATAAATTATTTTTACCCTCAGTCAATAAACGTAACCAAGCATATTGAATCGTATTGGTATCTTGAAATTCATCTACATGCACATGTAAAAACCGTTGCTTATAGAACTGCAATAATTTTTCATTATCACGTAATAATTCATGTACTCGAAGTAATAATTCCGCAAAATCAACCAGCCCCGAACGCATACAGGTTTGTTCATATTCACGATAAAGGGTCAACATCTGTCGCTGGTACAAATCTCCAGTCTCAGGCATATGTCGTGCCCGTCGCCCTTCTTCTTTGTGCCCATTAATGTAGCCTTGTACTTGCCGCGGAGGCCACCGCGCCTCATCCAGCGCCAATGCCTTCAATAATCGTTTAATCATCCGCAACTGATCATCTGAGTCGATCACTTGAAAAGCTTCTGGCAGACCTGCCTCGTGCGCATGACGCCTGAGTAAACGATGCGCTAAACCATGGAATGTCCCCACCCACATGGCCTGAGCCGAGTAATCTAATAACTTCTCAATGCGGCCGCGCATTTCAGTCGCCGCCTTATTGGTAAAAGTCACCGCTAAAATACTTTGTGACGAAAGGTCTTGTGTCTTAATTATCCAAGCGATACGGTGCACCAAAACGCGCGTTTTACCACTACCAGCCCCGGCTAACACCAGGATTGACTGAGACGGTGCGGTCACTGCCTGACGCTGCGCATCATTTAACGATTCTATTATATGAGTAACATCCATTAAACGTATTTTTTCCTATGCAAATCTGCGTGACAGTATATTTTTATGATAATTCAGCGTATTCTAACAAAAACATCAGGCCAAACACGATAACAGCGAGGTAATCTAATTATGAACTTTGACTATAAGCAATTGATCAAACCCGAAATGAATATTGGCGAAAAAGAGAAAAAAATACGCCTTATCAGCGGTGGCACACTCTTCCTTGTTTCAGTAATAACCGCTAGTATTTTTTTATTACTGTTAGCACTCGCATTAATTGCTACCGGTTATAACGGCTGGTGTCCTGCTTATTCCGCTTTAGGCAGAAATTCTACGGATTCAAACACCTAAAGTTTCGCACTCCCTTAAAAAAGGTAATCAGGTCGCTATTCACTGCATGTTTGAATATCGCCCTGATTACCTTTTTTTACTCATCGCCTTTCTTGTATTCCCCCTCAATGATATTCTCATCTTTTGACCGAGCGTTCGCTTGCGGTTGAAACGGACCGCCACCGGCCATGACCACTAACTGCCGCTCGATCAAATAAGTCACTAATTTTTTACGGGTAAACGGTACCAAACAAGTAAAACCGATGATATCCGTAAAAAAACCCGGCGTTAACAGGAAAGCTCCCCCTACAAGCAAAACCGGACCTTCTAACATTTCCATTGCGGGAACTTTTCCCTTTGCCATCCCTTGTTGAAAACGTTGCCATGTTTCAAAGCCTTGTTGACGTAACATCCACGCACCCAAAACAGCCGTAAAAACGACCAATAGCACGGTGGGGAACACCCCAATTAACCCACCCATTTTCAGTAATAAATAGATTTCCAGAAACGGGACTATTAAAAATATTAACAACATGATTCTCAAAGGGTTCATGACTCTTATCTCACTTATCATTAAATAATACTAAAAAATTCTTTATTCTCATACACACTAACACCTTATAATATACAGTTAAATGTTTTTATGTGGACGACCGATGGCCTCCAATTTTCTTATCATCTATTGCACTTGTCCCACCAAAGAGGTCGCGGAAAAACTAGCTATTACTGTCATTGAAAACGAACTTGCCGCTTGCGCCAATATTGTACCCAACATCACATCTATTTACCGCTGGCAAGGCAAAGTTATTACTGACCAAGAACACTTATTATTACTTAAAACTGACCAAACACATTACCCGGAGATTGAGCGTATCATTCTAACTAACCACCCCTACGATGTACCCGAAATAATTGCCACGCCAGTACAACACGGCCAAACTGATTATCTTAACTGGATTCGCTCATGCCTTTCATAAAGTTTTGGGGGGTTATCCTCATCATCTTAGGATGCCAACAAACCTATGCGCTCACCAATAACGACCTACTTCCGCCTGAGCAAGCATTCAAATTTTACGCGCAGTCATTAGACAACAAAACGATCGAAGTTCATTGGCAAATTGCCGAGGGTTACTACCTCTATCGAGAAAAAGTAACCCTTACCACAGCTAATACAAAAAACGTTACATTGGGTCCTTACAGCCTTCCGCATGGCACACCAAAGCTAGATGAGGCTTTTGGTGCGGTTGAAATATTTCATAATGCCCTCAGTTTCTCCATCCCTGTTGAGCACTCGATAGACCCTCCTGTCCCTTTTGAATTAAAAGCAGGCTTTCAAGGTTGTGCTGAGGTCGGTGTTTGCTATCCACCCATGAGCAAAACCATTGTTATAGAACCCAGCCACATTAAACCAAGCGCTGCCCAAACACCGATTGCACCAAAAACAAACAACTATTCCGAACAAGATCAAATTGCTCAGAACTTAAGTGAAAAAAGTTATGGGTTAATTTTAGCAAGCTTTTTTGGCTTTGGACTCCTGTTAGCCTTTACCCCCTGCATTTTTCCAATGATCCCTATTCTTTCGGGTATCATTGTCGGGCAAAAAGGCCCCGTCACAGCTTGGAGGGGCTTTATATTATCGTTAAGTTATGTCATAGCCGGCGCGGTTGCTTATACCGCATTTGGTATTTTAGCCGCATTATTTGGCAGCAACCTGCAAGCTGAATTACAACAACCCTGGATTATCGCCTCGTTTAGTGGCCTTTTCATTCTCTTGTCATTATCCATGTTTGGCTTTTATAACCTTGAATTACCACAGTCATTACAAAACCGCCTGTATAACGCCAGTAATCAACAAAAAAACAAGGGCATTATAAGCGCCGCCATTATGGGCGCATTATCTGCACTGGTTGTCGGTCCCTGCGTTGCTGCACCACTGGCCGGCGCTTTGATTTATATTGGTCAAACCGGTGACGCTCTACTCGGCGGATCAGCACTCTTCTTAATGGGACTGGGCATGGGAATGCCGCTACTTGCCATTGGCGCGTCAGCAGGCTCTTTATTACCCAAAACAGGGGCATGGTTAAACACCACTAAAGCCATATTCGGGGTTGTTATGCTCGCCGTTGCCGCCTGGATGCTCGACCGTATCCTCCCTGCTTCTCTCATGATGGCACTCTGGGCTTCTCTACTGATTATTCCAGCCATTTACATGAATGCAATTGAGCCACTACCGCAACCCAGTAACGGCTGGAAAAAACTGTGGAAAGGGATTGGTTTAATCATGCTGGTTTACGGTATTATTCTGATCATCGGTATTGCAACAGGCAGTACTAATCCTTTACAACCCTTGAACCATTTTAGTCAAACGACAAAAGCGTCCGAGCATTCCCTTAAATTTGAGCGCATCACTTCTCTAGACGATCTGAACCAAAAGCTATCTCAGGCACAGCAACAGCAACAGTGGGTGATGTTAGATTTCTATGCTGACTGGTGTATTTCCTGTAAAGAAATGGAAGCCTATACCTTCTCGAATAACGCGGTACAACAAGAACTCTCTCCGTTTATGTTGTTACAAGCGGATGTGACTGCTATGACTGCAGATGACCATGTTTTATTGAAGCACTTCAATCTAATTGGCCCCCCTGCCATCTTATTTTTTGATTCCGGCAAAAAGGAACAAGAACATTTACGTCTAATCGGTTACAAAGCAGCCGATGATTTCTTAAGCCACGTAAAACAAGCCCGATAAATGTCCCTGTTCAAATCCCGTATGACCTTCATGAGTATTGCTATTGCAGCTCTTTCACTGGGTCTTTTAAGCCAACAATTTTTTCCTTCAGCACCGTCTAAGATACCGCACCCACTAGCAAAAATAGTCTTACCGGATTTATCGGATACGCCACGCTCACTCGCTGACTGGGCCGGAAAAAAACGGGTCATCAACTTCTGGGCAACCTGGTGCCCACCGTGTCGTAAAGAAATACCTGCATTTATAGCACTGCAGAAAAAATTAGCCACCGACAATGTACAGGTTATCAGTATTGCTATTGAGGACAAGCAATCCGTTCAGGCTTTTCTAGAAGATTACCCGGTTAACTTTCCCGTCTTAATCGCCGGTGATGATGGCATCGTTCTCTCTAAGGAAATGGGCAATGCTATCAACACCGTCCCTTTTACTGTTTTTGTTAATGAAAATGGAATAATCCAAAAATCCCATGCCGGTGAAATATCCTTACTGGAATTACAAGAATTGATTCATTCAGACTAAAGTTTGATTCCTGCAATACGACACCAACCAGTCTGATACGCGGGCTCTTGTAATTGGTAAAATGGTCGATAGGCCTCCATAATACTATCAGCTTGCTCACTTAAAATACCG
Source organism: Methylococcaceae bacterium (assembly GCA_012965425.1). Classification (GTDB taxonomy): domain Bacteria; phylum Pseudomonadota; class Gammaproteobacteria; order Methylococcales; family Methylomonadaceae; genus OPU3-GD-OMZ. Next base: position 6,059 of record DTSI01000122.1, on the reverse strand, counting down.
GAAAGCACCAACTGTCCGCCAGGCCGCAATAACTTGGAAATCGCCCGAACCATTTCAATCAAGGGATTAGCTAAAATATTGGCAACAATAATATCAACCTGAAGTGCTGGGCAATCATCAGGTAAATAACAATCTATTTTCGAGGCAATATTATTTTTGGCGGCATTATTTTTCGTTGCGGTAATCGCTTGTGTATCAATATCCACCGCAGAAACATGATTAGCACCCAGCAACACACTCGCAATCGCTAAAATACCTGAACCACAGCCATAATCAAGAACAGTCTTGTCCTTTAAGTCATAGCATGCCAGCCACTCTAAACATAAGGCCGTGGTAGCGTGCGTGCCCGTTCCAAAGGCAAGCCCTGGGTCTAAGGTCATACAAACTGTTTCGGGCGATGCTTGTTCAGAGCCACTGGGACAGACCCATAGCCTATCGCCAAACAACATCGGCTTAAAATGCGCCATCCATGTTCGTTCCCAGACTTGGTCTTGTAAAATATCCAGTCGCCAGTCTTGTAATGAAAACCCGGGAAATTGTTGACTCACCAAAAGTTCTAAAATCTCTGCATGAACAGACATCTCGAATAACGCAACCACTCGCGTTTGTTCCCAGATCTTTGTTTCCCCCGGTTCGGGTTCATAAATAGGCTCGTCAAGCGCGTCCAGGTATGTAACCGAGACTGCGCCAAACTGACTAAAAAGATCCGATAACGCCGGGGCATGTTGCTTATCCGTGATAACAGATAACTGTTTCCAACTCATGAGCACGCCTTAGCCATAGAGTGAGTAGTGTGAAAGAAAATTATTCTAACCACTGCCGTTAATAAAATTAACTGATTTACATTCCTAGCTTTTTTTCCAGATAGTGAATGTTTTGAGAACCGACAACAAAGGCATTATCCGCTAATATTTCGCGTTGCAAAGGTATGTTTGTCTTAATCCCACCGATAATCATTTCTTCCAAAGCCGTCCGCATTCGGAAAATAGCACTTTTCCGATCTTCACCATGGGCAATCAATTTACCAATCATTGAATCATAATGCGGCGGCACCGTATAACCATTATACAGATGGGTTTCACAACGAATACCCGGGCCGCCCGGAAAATGGAGCGTATCGATAGTACCAGGGCAAGGGATAAATGTTTTAGGGTCTTCCGCATTGAGGCGGCACTCAATGGCATGCCCCGTTAATTTAACCTCATCTTGGGTAATCGACAACGGTTCTCCCGCGGCAATGCGAAATTGTTCTTTAACAAGATCCACACCGGTGACCATTTCAGTCACCGGATGCTCAACCTGAATACGAGTATTCATTTCAATAAAAAAGAACTCGCCCCTCTCATACAAAAACTCAAAGGTCCCGGCACCATGGTAACCAATCTCAATACACGCATTAGCACAACGCTCTCCCATCATTTTACGTTGCTCTTCGGTAATGCCGGGGGCTGGGGCTTCCTCTACTACTTTTTGATGGCGCCGCTGCATTGAACAATCGCGCTCACCGAGGTGAATAGCATTACCGTGCATATCCGCTAAAATCTGAAACTCAATATGCCGCGGGTCTTCAAGAAACTTTTCCATATAGACCGTATCATTACCAAACACCGTGCCTGCTTCAGTTTTGGTTAATAAAATAGCATTTAATAACGAGGCTTCAGTATGAACCGTACGCATGCCTCGGCCGCCACCGCCACCTGCCGCTTTAATGATAACGGGATAACCGATCTCCCGCGCCATTTTTAAATTAGTTTCAGAATGGTCCGTTAAAGGGTCACCATTCCCAGGGACGCACGGAATATTAGCTGCTTGCATTGCACGCTTAGCTTCAATCTTATCGCCCATGCGGCGAATCGTATCACCATTAGGCCCGATAAAAACAAAACCACTCTGTGTTACTTTATCTGAAAACGCAGCATTTTCAGATAAAAAACCATAACCCGGATGAATAGCTTCCGCATCGGTCACCTCCGCTGCACTAATCAGCGCAGGAATATTCAAATAACTTTCACTCGAGGGCGCAGGACCGATACAAACAGACTCGTCGGCTAACCGGACATGCTTTAAATTCCTGTCTGCTTCAGAATACACAGCGACCACCTTAATGCCTAACTCACGACAGGCACGTAAAATTCGCAGCGCAATTTCGCCCCGATTAGCAATAACGATTTTATCAAACATTGTTTTTTATCTTTTTAAATACGGTTATTAAGAACGCGTGTTATTCAATCACAAAAAGTGGCTGCCCATATTCAACAGCTTGTGCATTTTCAACCAAAATTTTGGTAACCGTACCACTGGTTTCCGCTTCGATTTGGTTCAAAATCTTCATAGCTTCGATAATACACAGGGTGTCACCTTCACTAACCCTCTGCCCTACATTCACAAAAATCTTTGAGCCCGGCGAAGCTGACGCATAAAAAGTACCCACCATCGGTGACTTCACAATATGACCTGCATGTTCCTCAACAACCGCCTTTTGCTGGCTCTCGCTCACCGCTGGCGCCGCAATAGGAGCGGCCATAACCGGTGCTGGCACCACAGCATTGGCTGAATAGCGACTGATGCGAATGGATTCCTCACCTTCGGTAATCTCGAATTCAGCAATATCGGATGCTTCAATTATTTCAATTAATTTTTTTATTTTTCTAATATCCATTACCTTATCTCGCGAGTAAAATTTGATGAGCAGCCGTTAAGGCCATATGATAGCCATTTTCGCCAAACCCAGAGATAACCCCCTCGGCTATATCTGAGAAATAAGAGTGTTTCCTAAAGGTTTCCCGAGCATACACATTTGACAAATGAACCTCTATAAAAGGAATTTTAACACCTAAAACAGCATCACGAATTGCCACGCTGGTATGTGTAAATGCAGCCGGGTTAATAATAAACATATCAACACCACCAGAACCCGCCTGATGAATTAAATCAATAATTTCATGTTCCGCATTGCTTTGGTGAAACTTAAGCACATGCCCCAACTCTGTAGCTAATACTTCAAGGTCTCTCTGAATACTTGCAAGCGTTGCGTGACCGTATAATTCAGGTTCTCGAGTACCTAAAAGATTAAGATTAGGCCCATTAATTACGGTTATAGCTGCCATTTAATCGCTTATTTCACCCTCAATTATTCATGTAAGTTAAGAGCTAACTGCGCCCGCTGGTTCATTCTGCCTAAATTAGCCGCAATTGTCCATATCATTGTCTTTTAGAACCAAGTAATAGCACTTTCCTGTATTTTAGAGACTTTAATGATCTCACCCTCACCCAATTTAAACCGATAATCTTTTCTGCGCTTTATCGTATACACTACTAATAAGTATCGATTAACAGTATAATTTATGGCTGAAACTTTAGGCTTCATTATGCAAATCGGTTCCATTAAATTAAAAAACAATCTTTTTTTAGCCCCGATGGCGGGTGTAACAGATCGACCGTTCAGGCAACTCTGTAAGAATTTCGGCGCGGGTCTGACTGTTTCTGAAATGGTTTCGTCCAACCCCAACCTACGAAACCATTACCGCACCCAGCTTAAAAGCAACCACAGCGGTGAAACAGAACCGCGAGTCGTTCAAATTCTAGGAACCAACCCGAAGCAAATGGCAAACGCAGCCCATTACAATGCGGACCAGGGCGCTCAAATCATTGATATCAATATGGGTTGCCCTGCTAAAAAAGTATGCGCCGTGGCCGCAGGTTCAGCCTTACTAAGAGACGAAGCACTGGTCGGTAAGATTCTTGATGCCGTTGTTCAAGCAGTTAAATTGCCGGTTACCTTAAAAATCAGAACCGGTTGGGATACTGAAAACCGTAATGCGCTTAAAATTTCAAAAATTGCCGAAGAAGCAGGTGTTTCCGCCCTCACCATCCACGGCAGGACCCGTGCTTGTCGATTTTCCGGTAATGCTGAATACGACACTATCAAAAAAATTAAAGCTCATAGCCGAATACCTATTATTGCCAACGGTGATATTAATAGTGTCCAAAAAGCAAAAGCAGTATTAGACTATACCCAAGCCGATGCCATTATGATTGGTCGTGCAGCACAGGGACGGCCATGGATCTTTACCGAAATAAACCATTACCTAATCCATGGCGAACTTCTGCCTCCCGTTCCTTTGGTAGAAAAACAAATCACATTACAGCGCCATCTAGAGGCACTTTACCTCTTTTATGGTGATAATATGGGCGTTCAAATAGCCCGTAAACATATTAACTGGTACTTCAACCCTATTGGGCTCATTCCTGACACCTTGAAGCATAAAATTAATCAAGCACTCGTTCCCACAGAACAAATGCATTGGGTTAATAATGCTTTCGAATTATTTAGCGATTAATATGACTAACCAAAGCAAAAATACTGAGGCCAGAAACGTTACACGCTGCAATGCGACACCCTTAGCCACGCATGTCAGAACAGCGGTTATGGACTATTTTGAACACCTAAGTGACCATGAGAATGACGAACTTTACACTATTGTCATCCGAGAAGTTGAAAAACCAATGCTTGAGGTTACTTTAGAACAAGCCGGTTACAATCAATCTAAAGCGGCTAAAATTCTCGGCATCAGTCGTAGTACACTGCGTAAAAAAATCGCCCAATACAAAATTTCCTAACCTGACTTTAACTGAACTAAACACTGACATTATGGACCTTAAAATAAGCCGTGCGCTCATTAGCGTATCTGATAAAACCGGCATTATTGATTTTGCCCGCCAACTACATAACCTTGGCATTGAAATACTCAGTACCGGTGGCACTGCCCAACAACTGACCGAACACCGTATTCCCGTGATTGAAGTTTCCGACTATACCGGTTTTCCTGAAATGATGTCCGGACGTGTAAAAACATTACACCCCAAGATTCATGGCGGCATATTAGGACGTCGCGGCACCGATGACAAGGTTATGGCAGAACATGGCATTCTCCCTATTGATATGGTTGTTGTTAACCTCTACCCCTTTCAACAAGCCGTCGCAAACCCTAATTGTTCTTTTGAAACAGCCATAGAGAATATAGATATTGGCGGTCCCACCATGATCCGTGCTGCTGCTAAAAATCATGCCAGCATTTCGGTTATCGTAGACCCAACCGACTATCAAAACACTGTCGATGAACTCACCATAAATAAAGGGGTACTATCCCAGGAAAGCCGCTTTAAACTAGCCCGTAAGAGCTTTGAACATACCGCCCACTATGACAGTGCTATAGCAGGCTATTTAAACAACGTAGACGGCAATCCGTTCCCTGAAAATCTAAATCTGCAATTTAAACAATCACAAATCATGCGTTACGGTGAAAACCCCCACCAAAAGGCGGCTTTTTATTGTGAAGCCAACCCTGCCTCAGGGACTCTGGCCGCGGCCCGACAACTGCAAGGAAAAGCATTATCTTATAATAATATTGCCGATGCTGATGCCGCGCTGGAATGTGTTAAGTCTTTTGCCAACGTACCCACTTGCGTTATTGTCAAACACGCTAACCCTTGCGGCGTTGCCATCGCAGACAGTCTGTTTGAAAGCTACAACCGTGCTTACCAGACAGACCCCACTTCCGCATTTGGCGGAATTATCGCTTTCAATCAACCTTTGGATGAACTCACGGCAAAAACAATTATCGAACGACAATTTGTCGAGGTCATTATCGCCCCGTCTATTGACAATGGCGCCCGCACTGTTCTGCAAACAAAACCTAATGTTCGCGTCATGGAAACGGGCTCATGGCCACTCGAAAGCCTCCCCAGTTATGATTTCAAACGTGTAACCAACGGACTACTGGTTCAGGATAATGACATAGGTCGAATCACCGCCAAAGACATTACCGTTGTCAGCAAACGACAACCAACCCAAGAAGAACTTAACGATATGATCTTTGCATGGAGTGTCGCTAAATTTGTTAAATCCAATGCTATCGTTTACGCCAAAAACCAACAAACGATTGGCGTTGGAGCCGGGCAAATGAGTCGTGTTTATTCGGCACGGATTGCCGGCATTAAAGCCGCTGATGAAAACTTAGACGTCGCAGGTTCAGCCATGGCCTCTGATGCTTTCTTCA
>DTSI01000121.1 GCA_012965425.1 Methylococcaceae bacterium | reverse complement strand
TAGCAGGAGGAAGTTGTAGGGGTTGATATTACCCGTGATTATATTAGAGTCACGCAATTAGATAACGTAGACGATGACTGGGTTTTGTCTAAACTGGGATGTAAATTAATTGAAGATTCGGATTCTACTTCTATTCAAACTCACCCTGATATTTATATTAATAAATTAAAGGAAATTCTTGATCAAAATAAGATTGCAAAAGGTAATGCAGCAGTTTCAATACCATTCAGTAGCGCAATTATTAAAGTGGTTACGATTCCTATAATGACTGAGGAAGAATTACAAGAAGCGATCGACACATCAACACTTTGGGAAAATGTCGTCCAGTTAAATGATGCGCTGAATGATTATTCTATCTTTTGGCAAGTGATCAATCGTGACGCCAAAACAAATGAAATGAATCTACTTTTTGTGGCTTCAAAGTTAGTCGATGTTCAAAGTTACTTGGACATTGTCCAACAAGCTGGTCTGAATCCAGTTCTGGTTGATGTGCACTGTTTTGCAGTGCGTAATGCTTTGAAGTTATGTAAAAATATTGTTGAAAATGATGTGCCTACGGTTTTAATTGAAATAAGTAGAGAAGAACAATATGTCATGATTATCCATAAGGAAGTCCCTTATATTTTGGACATATATGTTTCTGAGAAGGATCGTAACTTACTTGTTAAATTAGCTCATGATAAGGGAAGTGCAAATATTGTCATTGAGCGTATGGCGATTCAAATTGCTCAAATCATTAATACTTTTCAGGCAAAATATAAAATCAGTTCGATCAAAACGCTATTAATTTCCAGCACTTTAGGCGCGCATGAGCAGGCTATTGAGTATTTGGTTGAGTGTCTTCCAGAATTTGAAGTATTGTTATTTGAAGTGACTAGTGACCTTGTTGTTCCCGCTAATTTAAAAGAAAAGGTCGATGCTGAACTTAATCAATCAGCTCTAATATCCTCTTTGGGATTAGCAACACGAAAACTAGATGTATTTGGTTTTTACCAATATGTTACGGGTACTAGTAATATCAATTTGATGCCAAATCGTAATAGTGTAAAAAATACAGAAAAGGTAAAGTTCATCGGCAAATGGGGTCTTATCTTTTTTTCTATATTATTTGTTATCGTGTCGGGATCAGTTTTTTTCTATGATCAATCAGAAACTGAAAAGATTAACTTGCAAATGCAAGAATATAATTCTCTAACCGTTCAGCTTGATAATCTTAAAATGGAGTTAGCTGAAATCAATAGGGAATCGTCGGAAATTAATAATACTCTAGCCGTTTCAAAAGATGTACGCTCAAACCAAGACTTTTTATTTGCCGTACTTCAGTCAACAATAAAATCTGTTCCTAGGGGGGTATCGCTTAAATCCATCACTTATATAAAAGGAGTAATTCAACTTGATGGCATCTCAGTGAGTGACCAAAATATCTTAGGTTTAATTGAACGATTAGAAAGATTCCCCCAAATTTCACAAGCTTCTTTGATCAATCTGTCTATAGAAAAAGAAGGAATAAATGAATTCAAATCTTTTTCTGTACGGGTTACTTTAAACACGAAAAGCAAGGTGGTGGCAACAAAAAAGGGAGGTAAATAATGGCTATTGATATGAATGCCGATATTGGTAAAATATTCAAAGGATTGTTTTCAAAAAACACAGCCAAGACTCAAGCTGACGTTAAAGTAAATCCTTATAAAAATATAATGATAGGAGGTGCTAGTGTCGTTGGTGTTGTTTTATTGTATTTGATTTTTATTTTTCTTCCGAAACAAGATGAGTTGGCTACAAAATTTGGACAAGTCAATCAAATTAGCCAGCTAAATGCAGAGATTGTCAGTTTGGGACAAGAGGTTCTATTAGCTAAGGATTTACTAGTAAAAAGAAAATCGACATTTGAACAAATGTCGAAGCTATTTTTAGCTCAAGGTGGGTTAGATAAATTATATCGCTATATTAGCCATCTTGCGCTTACTCATAAGATCATGATTTCCAAACTCAAACAAATAAGTGATAAGCCGGTATTCCAATTAGTATCTGTTGTAGATCCAAATGAGACTTTAATTGATGGTGGTGAAATTGGTGGTGATGAAGTGTCATTTGAACCGCCGCCACCGGTTATGGAGGAAAATGATTCTAGTACACCCAAAGCTGTTGCTTTTTATCGATTAATGGTTCAATTAGATGTGTCAGGAAATTTTCTTAGCTGGTCTAAATTTCGACGAGATCTTGCAAAGATGGACAAAATAATTGTAATCGAAAGTGAACATATAAAATTGGTTAAATCCGAGAAAGAACAAGGCCGTGTTGCTGTGAATTTGGTGCTAGCAGCTTATCGCTGGCCTGCTAATGATAATGAGAAATATGTGAAAGAAGAAAATGATAGTGAAGGCTTATATGAATACTAAAAGAGTATTACTTTTCCTTTTGTGCGTTATGGTTCTGCCCAGTTCTTTACCAGTTAATTCTCAAGGGCTAACGGAAGAATATATGGCTAATCCTTTTGCCCCTATTGTGGAAAATTCGGGAGGCGCTGAGGCGAGGGATGGTTCAGTATCTGAGTACATTGGAACGCACCCTTTATTACAAAATCACGTGTCTAGTTATATTTTAATGGGTGTAATTGTTTCCCCAAATTGGGCAGTCGCAATGGTGCGTGATTTATCTGGGCAGGAGTTTTTTGTCCGTACGGGTGATAAATTAGGTAACAATGAAGGCGTTATTTCAGCAATATTTAGTGGTGGTTTAGAAGTAGAACAAGACGGAGAGATTTTTATTTTAAATGTTAAAAACCGGAGTGCTAGTTTTGAAAAATAAGAGATTTAGTTTTTTACTACTAATTTCAATGCTCTTGGCTTCGTGTGCAAGCAATGAAATTCAGAAATCTGAAGATGATGGGATTAAAAGGGGGTTGTTAAATCCAGAACAATTTATTGAAGATTCAAAAAGTGTGATTAAACGTAATGTTAGGTTAGGTCCGGATGTGGACTTAACAAAGCAGGAGCTTTTAAAAGCTAGAAAAAGAGTTCGAATCAACGAAGAGATGTCTTTGAATTATATCACTCATAATGATGAGTCTAAGGAATACTTTCCTATTAGTATTAACTTTGACAACGTTGGTATCCGGGATGGGATGCGAATGTTGGCGGAGGTTACTGGTACAAATATTTTATTAGGTGATGAGGTTGATGGCGTTATTTCTGCACAACTCGAAGAAGTTCCTTGGGATGTTGCTTTGGAAGCTATTCTAAAAGTAAAAGGATTGGCGCACCATGTTAATACGTCTTCGAATATTACTCGGATTCATAGCCAAGAGGCATTAGTTGCGCAAGAAGATTTTGATACAAAACGTCTGGAAGATTTAAAAAAATCTATTGATGCTCAACGGGCAGTGAAACCTAAGTATACCGAAATCTATAAGCTTTATTATAGCGATGCTGGAACAGTTAGCAGCCAAATTCAAAGTGTTTTATCCGGTCAATCGTCAGGCTCAAGGACAGCAAGTTCTTCGGTTCAGGCCACTGGTTCACAAGGGATTACAATTGATAAACGTACTAATTCATTAATTGTTAAAGGGACAAAGACTGAATTAGATTTGATTTCTCGATTGATAGCTCAAATTGACATTCGTACTCCACAGATATTGATTGAAGCTTTTATTGTTGAAGCTACCGATGATTTTAAAAAAGAACTGGGGTCTAGGTTGGGCTATGATAATGCGGACTTATGGGAAAATGATAGCAATAAATTTGGAGTATCTGGTTTAGCAACCGGTACTGCAGGCGCTCAATCATTGGGTGCAACGGCAGGTGCTATTGCAGAAAATCTCGTGGTAGCTGGCGTAACGGGTGGGATTGGTGGATTATTTACGGCAGGCGCTAACACCTTAAAGATTGAATTAAATGCAATGGAACTAGATGGGTTTACTAAAATTCTTTCAAACCCTCGCGTTTATGTGCTGAATAATGAAGAAGCAATTATTAAGCAGGGCTGGGAAATTCCCTATAAAACGGAATCTGAAAGTGGTGGAACTGATATTGAATTTAAAGATGCGATGTTAATATTAACCGTCACACCAAGTATTGTTGGCGATGGAAATATAAGGCTTTCTATTAAAGTTGAGAAAAAAGATGCTGATGAGACCGCCACTAATCCACCGTTACAATCAGAAGAAATTACTACTAAATTAATGGTTAAGGACGGGACTGTTGTCGTTATTGGGGGCGTTAAAAAACAAAAAACAACAGACTCAACGGATAAAGTGCCCTTTTTTGGTGATTTGCCGATTATAGGAAATCTCTTCCGTCATAAGAAAGATACCGATAAGTTTGAAGAATTGTTAGTCTTTATTGCGCCACGAATTATTTAAAAGGATTTCCTGTGTCACCTATTCACATTGCCATAGAATCAAGTCAACAATTAGTGCTTTTTTTATCAACTATTGGCGTTATTTCCTCATCAGATGCCAAGAGTATAATCACGTCCAGTGAAGAGAGTAAGCAAGATGCGGTTACAGCGCTTATTCATACGGGGTTAGTCGATGAGTTACAGATTTGCAATGCAATTTCTAGTACTTATGGTTTTGAGACAGCTCATATAAAAAGCAACGCTGATGTTGATCATGAAGTTTTTGATCTTCTGCCATTTAATTTTATTTTGCGTAATAGAATTTTTCCTTTTAGACAGGGGGATAGCGGTGAAATACATCTTGCTATTTCGGACAATACGACTATCAATTTAATCTCAAGCGTTAAAACGATTATCAATAAAAATATCAAAGCTGTTGTTATACCGTTGTCTGAGATGGACTCTATTTTGTCTAGTTTTGAGGCTTCAAAGACCCCTGCCTTAAGGGTTATAAAGGATGATCAACTCGATATTTTGTTGACTGAAGAAGATGATTCTCAAGCGAGTTCCTCTATTGTTATTGATTTTGTCGACTCTATGATTACTGAAGCTGTAAATTTAGGTGCTAGTGATATACATGTAGAAATGTTTAAAACTGTTGCCCGCTTACGCTATAGATTAGATGGTGTTCTTACTGTTGTCGAAGAATTTTCAGAAGAACTTTTTGAATATTATGCGGCTATAACCACACGAATTAAAATTATGGCATCTTTGGATATCGCTGAACGTCGCCTTCCTCAAGATGGCGCCATGAGTTTAGAAATGAAGGGTCGTAACGTGGATTTTCGTGTTTCGGTTTTACCAACGGGATTTGGTGAGCGTGTAGTGTTACGTATATTAGATCGAAGCGCTATTTCTCTGAGCATTGAAAAATTATCTCTTGCAGATGCGGATGAACAAGCTTTAATCGATGCCGTTGAATCACCCCAAGGATTAGTGTTGGTAACGGGTCCTACGGGAAGCGGAAAGTCCACAACATTATATGCTGTTCTAGACCGAATCAATCAGGTCGGAGTCAATGTTCTGGCGGCTGAGGATCCCGTAGAATATTCAATTGACGGTGTAGGTCAAGTACAAATCAAAGAAAAAATTGGATTGACCTTTTCAGCAGTACTACGATCCTTTTTAAGGCAAGACCCGGAAGTCATTATGATCGGCGAGATCCGTGATAAAGAAACTGTAGATATTGTCATTAAATCAGCACTAACAGGCCATCTGGTGCTCAGTACACTCCATACTAATGATGCAGTCAGTTCTATTTCGCGTTTGTTAAATATGGGCGTGCCGCCGTATTTAGTTTCTTCTGCATTAACACTTGTTGTAGCACAACGGTTAGTCCGTGTTGTCTGTCTAGATTGTAAGACTAAAGATATTAGTGTGACAATAGATCAGCTTCAGAGTATAGGCTTTTCGAAAGATGAGGCATCCACTGTAACTCTCTATAACGGTGAAGGGTGTTCGAGTTGTAATGGATTAGGGGTAAAAGGACGTCGAGGTCTTTATGAAGTTTTGCGTATAACAAATAATATCAAGGAAGGTATTCTTTTAAATAAAACAACAATAGAGTTATTGGAAATTGCTCAATCTAAAGATGGTTTTAAAACAATACAAGAGCTGGGACGGGAGATGCTAGTGAATGGTAAATTATCGTTTGCAGAGTATCAACGCGTCGTAATGGTTTTTTAGCGATATGCCAGCAAAATATAAATATAAAGGAATTCACGGTAGCAAATATGTTAACGGTGAACTTGAAGCTATTAATCGAGATGAGGCGGCTTTTCTAATAAAAGAGCAAGGTATCATAATTACTGATCTTACGTTAACTGCTGGCCAAGAGCGTGTTGATGAATTAATAGATAAGAATAAAAAGAAAAAATCACGCTCAACACTAGACAAAAAGAAGGTTCCTTTTAATCAATTAATTATTTTCACTAAGCAGTTGGAAACGATGGTTCGTTGTGGGTTGCCTATTATTAAAACCCTAGATATGTTAATTGATCAAACTAAAGACCCCGTCCTTAGAGAAATTACAATGGCAATCATGAAAAAAGTTGAGGGTGGCTCGCAACTTTCAGATGCTTTTACGGATTACCCGCTTGTTTTTAATAATATTTATGTGAATTTACTTCGAGCTGGCGAAGCGAGTGGCAGGATAGACCTTTTCTTAAAGAAATTAGTTATTAGTATGCAAAAAACTGAAAAAATACGTAGCAGTATTCGGTCAGCGTTAATTTACCCAAGTGTTCTTTTTGTTGTTGCTGTTGCTGTAATTGCTTTAATGATGGTCTACGTGGTTCCTGTTTTTCAAGATATGTTTAAAGGTGCTCCTGGTGGTTTACCTCCAATAACACAGATGGTAGTAGACATTAGTGAGTTTATAAGAGATCCCATGCGGGGTGGTTTATGTGCAGTTTTGCTTATTATCAGTGCTGTTACTTTTTCCTATGCTATGAAAAAGAACTTTAAACTACGCCGTTTCTTCCATTATAAATTCCTAAAGGTTAATCTGTTTGGTGAACTCATAAGAAAATCTTCACTCGCAAAGATTGCTATGATTCAAGGGCATCTTTCTTCAGCAGGCGTTCCTGTAATGGAAGCCTTGGATATTGCTCAAACATCAATCAGTAATATTGCTATTCAGGACGCTTTGGATAATGTTAAGAAAGGGGTTTATAGCGGGGAGCCAATGTCTGAATTATTTAAGGCGCAGCCTGATATTTTTGATGCGACCTTTTCTGGAATGGTTGCCGTGGGTGAACGTACAGGTAATATGGAAGAAATGTTTGAATCAATCGCTTCTTATTATGAAGACCAAATGGATGATACCATTCAGCATCTGACTGCTTTACTTGAGCCAGTAATGATTGTATTTATGGGTGTAACGATTGGTTTTATTCTTGTCGCCATGTATACGCCGATGTTCCAAATGGGACAAGCATTATGAGAAAATTTCATTAATTAACATCATTACAAATATTCCTTCATGGGGTCTTAACGTATAACCAACCTTCTATAGACGACTAAGAATCCGCATAATACATTTATCTTTGTCTGTTGCGAAACTTAAAGATTAACCGACTAAATTATATTTGGACAATCGATATAAGTCATGAAATTGGACTGTCTGATAGCGACTTTCGAGGCGTTCAGATGGTGAGCAGGAACTAAATGCTTACAGTCATAACGTTGACCTTGATGCTTATCTGTTTTGGCTGAGAGTTGTTGGCATGATGCAGATACATCTGGGTCAATGTGAAACGATTTGTGGCGTTTAAAACTCCCAGTGTCATGTTGAGCATTGTATTGAAATTTCACCGTGCCACGCTTGTCACAATCCACCCAGACGGTAAAACCTCATAGTTTATTATTTTTATTTTGTAACCCTCCTGAAATTAGAACACATTCAAATAGAGTAATCCCAAGCTAATTGCTGTTCATAAATCTTTGGTGGTAAATCATTAAGTGACTCGT